>NZ_CAOLGM010000001.1:0-11725 GCF_948475835.1 uncultured Escherichia sp.
AAGATTTTCAGCCTGATACAGATTAAATCAGAACGCAGAAGCGGTCTGATAAAACAGAATTTGCCTGGCGGCCGTAGCGCGGTGGTCCCACCTGACCCCATGCCGAACTCAGAAGTGAAACGCCGTAGCGCCGATGGTAGTTTGGGGTCTCCCCATGCGAGAGTAGGGAACTGCCAGACATCAAATCAAGCGAAAGGCCATCCGAAAGGATGGCCTTTTTGCTTTTCGAACTAACATTCAATTAATGGATTACCTGCGATAAAAATGCCCTCGTACGCTCTGATTTAGGATGCGCAAAAAATTCATCAGGTGCAGCTTGTTCCACTATCTCCCCACGATCCATAAAAATTACCCGGTCAGCGACGGTACGTGCAAACCCCATCTCATGTGTTACACACAACATTGTCATACCCGACTGCGCCAGCCCAATCATCGTATCCAGCACCTCTTTCACCATCTCCGGATCGAGCGCCGACGTTGGCTCATCAAACAACATAATTTTCGGCTTCATACACAGCGAACGCGCAATGGCAACGCGTTGCTGCTGACCACCAGAAATTTGTCCGGGAAACTTATGCGCATGTTCGGCAATTCTCACCCGCTCAAGGTAATGCATCGCCAGAGCTTCAGCCTCTTTCTTTGGCATCTTGCGTACCCAAATCGGTGCCAGGGTACAGTTCTGTAGAACGGTCAGATGAGGGAAGAGATTGAAATGCTGAAAGACCATTCCCACTTCCTGCCGGACGCGCTCAATATTGCGGATATCTTCATTAAGTTCGATGCCATCTACCGCGATCCGTCCCTGTTGATGTTCTTCCAGATGATTAATACAACGAATGGTTGTCGATTTACCGGAACCTGAAGGGCCACACAGAACGATCCGTTCTCCCGGTTGCACGGTTAAATTTATATTTTTCAAAACATGGAATTGTCCATACCATTTATTGACGTTTTCCAGCGTAATCATCGCGTTAGCAGGTTGCAGTAAAATTTGGCTCATAGTGTCCTCAATGCGGTGTACGCCCGGTGTTAAAACGTTTTTCCAGATGCTGGCTATAGCGCGACATGCTGAAACAGAAGATCCAGTAGATCAGCGCGGCGAAAACATACCCTTCCGTCGACATACCCAACCAGGTGGGATCAACGGTTGCCTGCTGAACGCTACTGAAAAGATCGAACAACCCGATAATGATCACCAGGCTGGTATCTTTGAAGAGTGCGATGATGGTATTTACCAGCCCAGGAATTACCAGCTTCAACGCCTGTGGCAGAATAACCAGCCCCTGAGTTTTCCAGTAACCCAACGCCAGCGACTCTGCCGCTTCATACTGCCCTTTAGGCAGTGCCTGTAATCCGCCTCGCACGACTTCCGCAACATATGCTGACTGAAACAGGATCACGCCAACCAGCGCGCGGATCAGTTTGTCGATACTGGTGCCTTCTGCCATAAACAACGGCAGCATGACCGAAGACATAAACAATACGGTAATCAGCGGTACGCCGCGCCAGAACTCGATAAAAATGACCGATAAGATACGCACAATCGGCATATGGGAGCGGCGACCTAACGCCAGTAAGATCCCCCACGGTAGCGCCCCCGCAATCCCAACGGATGCAATAATTAAAGTTAGCGTCAGCCCGCCCCATTGCCGGGTTTCAACCCGCTCCAGACCAAAAAAACCGCCATACATCAGCCACCAGACAATCAGTGGGTAAATCACCGCCCAGGCCGCAATATAGCGACCGCGATGCGGGAGTATTTTCCAGAACATTGGTGCGATCGACACAAGCCCAATCAGTAATGCGAGGTTAATTCGCCAGCGTTGGTCGTGTGGGTAAAGCCCATACATAAACTGACCAAATCGTTCGTGGATGAAGACCCAACAGGCACCGGCTTTTGTGCAGTCGGCACGCGTTGAGCCAACCCAGTTAGCCTGCAAAAATGCCCAGTTCAGCAACGGTGGGATCAGTTCCCACATCAACCATATGCAGCCAATAGTCAGCAGGCTATTGCTCCAGCTGGAGAACAGATTTTTTCGCACCCACACCATCGCGCGGCTTGAGTTATGGCTCGCTGGGCGCGAGGGCTGAGACAGCAATACTTTTGTCATCATGACTCCTTAGCGTTCAACGATCGCGATGCGGCGGTTATAGATATTCATCAGCAGCGAGATAGTCAGGCTGATAATCAGATAGACCGACATGGTCATGGCTATCGTCTCGATGGCTTGCCCCGTCTGGTTCAGCACGGTGCCAGCAAACAGCGAAACCATATCGGGATAGCCAATAGCGGCGGCAAGAGAGGAGTTTTTGACGATGTTGAGATACTGGCTGGTTAACGGCGGAATAATCACTCGCAGTGCCTGGGGAATAATGACCTGGCGTAGCGTAACCGGGTTGGGTAATCCCAGTGACCGAGCCGCTTCATGTTGACCATAAGGCACTGCCTGGATCCCAGCGCGGATAATCTCGGCGATAAATGCAGATGTATAAACCGAAAGTGCCAGCGTTAAGGCTGCCAGTTCAGGAATTAAAACCATCCCGCCGCGGAAGTTAAAGCCTCGTAGGGCTGGGACATCCCAGTGTAGTGCTGCGCCAAAAAGCCATTGCGCCAGTAAAGGCAAACCAATGATCAACACTGCGGCGATCGGCCAGGTGCGGCGCAGTTGTCCGGTCTTTATCTGGTATGTTTTATTAAAGCGGAATAGCCCAACAGAAAGGACTATAGCCATAACAACAGCCAGGATAAACGCAATAAATCCGTCTCCCAGCTGCGGTGACGGAATATAAAGCCCACGATTGCTCAAAAAGGCCAGATCAAACGCGCTCACAGCCTGGCGTGGTCCGGGCAAATTGCGCAACACGGCAAAGTACCAGAAGAAGATTTGCAGCAGCGGGGGAATATTACGGAAGATCTCAATATAAATTGTGGATAGTTTTCGTAGCAGCCAGTTATCCGAAAGTCTCGCCAGACCGATAAAGAAGCCTAAAACAGAAGCGAACACAATACACAATGCAGAAACCAGTAGCGTATTGAGTAAGCCGACAATAAAAACGCGTCCGTAGGTGTCGCCCTGCTGGTAATCGATCAAATGCTGGACAATACCGAAGCCAGCGCCGCGATCCAGAAAGGCAAAACCTGAAGTAATGCCACGATTATTGAGATTCGTTACAGTGTTGTGAAATAACCAACCAACAATGCCGACAACAGCAACAACGGCAAGGATCTGGAATAACCAGGCGCGAACCGTAGGGTTGGCAAAAGAGAGTGAGCCTTTAACGGTTGAGCGGCGATGAGACATAGAAACCTCGGAAAGCATAACGCTGAAGAGAGCGCCGCCGTAGCGACGCCCGTTACCTCACACCGACTTAACGCACGGGCGGCGCGTACTGAATACCGCCGTTATTCCAGAGATTATTTTGCCCACGTTTAATTTTCAGCGGGCTTTCTGAACCTACGTTACGCTCGAAAATTTCCGAGTAGTTACCCACCTGTTTGATGATGTTATAGGCCCATTTATTATCCAGCTTCAGATCCTTGCCGTAATCGCCTTCTTTACCCAGCAGATGTGCCATATCAGGCGTTGCTGGATTAGCCGCTTTTTCATCGACGTTCTGGGAATTGATGCCCATCTCTTCAGCATTCAGCATGGCGAAAAGCGTCCAGCGTACAATCGAGAACCATTCATCATCGCCACGACGAACTACCGGCCCAAGCGGTTCTTTAGAGATAACCTCCGGTAAGACAATCCATTCAGCTGGGTTGCTTAATTTGATGCGCAGGGCATACAGTTGCGACTGATCCGAGGCCAGCGTATCGCAGCGACCAGATTCCAGTGCCTTCGCTGATTCGTCAGAGCGATCGAAAGTCACCGGTGTGTACTTCATATTGTTTGCCTTGAAATAGTCGGCAACGTTGAGTTCGGTATCAGTACCCGCCTGAATACAGACGGTAGCGCCATCCAGTTCTTTCGCGCTTTTTAGCCCCGCTTTATCGTGCGTCAGGAAGCCAATGCCGTCGTAATAAGTGACGCCGGTAAATGCCATTCCCATCCCGGCATCGCGAGATGAAGTCCAGGTCGTATTACGGGAGAGCAAATCCACTTCCCCTGACTGTAAAGCGGTGAAGCGTTCTTTTGCTGTGAGTGGGGTATATTTCACTTTCGTGTCGTCACCAAATACAGCAGCGGCAACACCACGACAAACATCAACATCAATACCTGAAAACTTACCGTCTGCATCGGCATAAGAGAACCCAGGTAATCCATCACTGATCCCGCATTGCACAAAACCTTTTTTCTGAACGGCATCAAGCGTCGCGCCAGCATGCGCCTGATTTGCAACGGCAAGCAGCACGCTGGCGGCAGCCAGTGTGGCTATCATCATCTTTTTCATAATGCTTCCTGTGAGGCGAAAATTATCGTTATAGGACGTTTGGGAAACGTCTTTTACCTGTCTGTGGCCATCCTCTTATAAGCAAAAGTAGTGCCAGCTTTTGCGCCCGATTTCGCGTCGCAATAAGCTGAGTGTAGACAGGAAATAATAAAAACAGCGCCCCGCAATGGTGCGAAAATGAAACATGCGCCACATTTTGGCGCAAAATATTTACGCGTGTTTTACTAAGCAGAATAATGATTGTTAGCGTGAGTATATTTCTGGTGGGAAGTGTGAAAGTTAAATTGATGCGTTATTTCGAAAGCAGCGAAATAACGCGATATAACATGCTAAATCAGCAGAGAATTAGCCAGCAGAATATAGCAATATTTTATCTTATGTAAAGATACTGTATCGTTAAACAGAGCGCGAAACTCCGCGCCCTGTTCAGTTATTTCGACAGAGCGATGATCCCCATCGTCAGGCCAGCAACAGCCGCTGCCCCGCCAGCAATAGCCCCAGCCGTTTCCCAGTTATCCTGAGTCGTGCCTTTCATACAGGTATTGGTGTGAACCAGACGACCCTGATCGTCATAAACCGGAACGCAGGGCGAATCGTGAGCACAGCCCGCCAGCAATGCGGTGAGCAATGCCACAGGAATTAATCTTTTCATGGTGTTACCTCAGTAATAAACGCTAACGCTTAATAAGTTAACTCTCTTATTAACGAGCTGAATGCCATTTTATCACCGGAGGTTATAAATCTTGCGGAATGAATAATGACAAATTATGTGAATTGTAAAAATAGTGAAGGGAGCGGGAACTATAGAAAGCTTTTAAAGAGTGAGCAGAAGAATATCTTATTAATTTTTATGGGTTTCACTGGAAATAATAAAGGCACCCGAAAGCGCCTTTATGTTTCTGATTTATCCTTTAAAGCAACGGCGGATCACCACAAAGAACACCGGTACGAAGAAGATTGCCAGCAACGTTGCAGAGACCATTCCTCCCATTACCCCGATACCCACAGCGTTCTGCGCGCCACTGCCGGCACCGTTACTGATAGCTAGCGGTAATACGCCGAGAATAAAGGCGAGAGAGGTCATCAGGATAGGACGCAGACGCATACGTACTGCCATCAGTGTCGCTTCAACAACACCTTTACCCTCTTTCTCCATGAGATCTTTAGCGAACTCAACAATCAAAATAGCGTTTTTGGCCGACAAGCCAATTGTCGTTAGCAAGCCCACCATAAAGTAGACGTCATTTTTTTGATTAAAGAGTGTTGCCGCCAGTAGCACGCCGACAATCCCTAACGGCACTACCAACATAACCGAGACAGGAATTGACCAGCTTTCATAGAGTGCAGCAAGGCACAGGAAAACAACCACAAAGGAAATTGCTACCAGAGCGGGAGCCTGGTTTCCCGATAAGCGTTCCTGATACGACATACCCGTCCAGTCATAACCAATGCCCGCAGGTAATTTTGACGCAAGGTTTTCCATCAACGCCATGGCATCGCCGGAACTGGTTCCTGGCGCGGCTTCCCCCTGAATCTCCATTGACGGCAGACCGTTGTAGCGTTCCAGTCGCGGAGAGCCATACACCCAATGTGAAGTGGTAAAGGCCGAGAATGGCACCATTTCGCCGTTGGCGCTGCGGACATAAAGTTTATCGACATCTTCTGGCAGCATACGGAATTTGGCATCCGCCTGAACATACACCTTTTTCACGCGACCACGGTCGATGAAGTCGTTAACGTAAGTCCCACCCAACGCCGTTGAAATGGTCTGATTGATGTCAGAAAGTGAAACACCTAATGCCTGCGCCTTTTCCTGGTCAACTTCCAGTTTAAACTGCGCGGTGTCTTCCAGGCCATTAGGACGCACGCTGACTAAGCTGGCAGGATGTTGCGCCGCCATGCCAAGCAACTGGTTACGGGCCTGGGTCAGGGCATCGTGACCCAGCCCAGCCTGATCAATTAACTCAAAGTCGAAACCCGTTGCCGTGCCCAGTTCAACAATGGCTGGCATATTGAATGGAATGACAAAACCGTCGCGGATCTTGCCCAATTCCATTTTGGCACGATGGATTACCGCTTCCGCACTGTTTTCATCACTATTACGCTCTTCCCACGGTTTCAGACTGACGAAGGCCATACCGGCGTTTTGTGCCTGGCCGCTGAAGCTAAAGCCGTTAACCGTAAAGACACTTTCAACGTTCGCTTTCTCGTTCTTCAGATAGTAATCCGTCACTTGATCCAACACTTTTTGCGTCCGCTCTTGCGTCGCGCCAGCGGGTAACTGAATCATGGTCAGAAAGACACCCTGATCCTCTTCAGGTAAGAAGGAAGACGGAAGACGTAAAAACAACACCACCATTCCTGCAACAATCAGCGCATAGATCAGTAAATATCGTCCTGTGGAACCGAGGATTTTGCCGACGCTGTTGGTGTAGTGGTTAACGCTATGATCGAAGGTGGTATTAAACCAGCCGAAGAAACCACCCTTATTTTCGTGATGCTCAGCTGAGGTGGGTTTGAGCAGTGTTGCACATAACGCAGGGGTAAGAATCAATGCCACCAGAACAGAAAGCGCCATTGCCGAAACGATGGTGATAGAGAACTGGCGATAAATTGCCCCAGTAGAACCGCCGAAGAATGCCATCGGAATAAATACCGCTGACAGCACCATCGCGATACCCACCAGTGCGCCCTGAATTTGCGACATCGATTTTTCCGTCGCTTCTTTTGGCGGGAGCTTATCCTCCATCATCACGCGCTCGACGTTCTCCACCACCACTATCGCATCATCGACGAGCAGCCCGATGGCAAGCACCATCCCGAACATCGTTAGTGTGTTGATGGAGTAACCAAAAGCGGCGAGGATGGCAAACGTCCCTAATAACACCACGGGTACCGCAATGGTGGGGATCAGCGTTGCTCGCATATTCTGCAAGAACAGATACATCACCAGGAACACCAGCATAATGGCTTCGAACAGCGTTTTTACCACTTCGTGAATAGAAAGCTGGACGAATGGCGTGGTGTCATAAGGGTAGAGAACCTTCATTCCCTGCGGGAAGAATGGCTGTAATTCCGCCAGTTTTGCCTTAATGGCTTTCGCGGTATCGAGAGCATTCGCGCCGGTTGCCAGCTTAATCCCCAGGCCCGCCGCCGGTTTTCCGTTGATACGAGCGATAACGTTATAGTTTTCACCGCCAAGTTCAACTCGTGCGACATCTTTCAGGCGTACCACCGAGCCGTCACTGTTTACGCGCAGGGTTACTTTGCCGAATTCTTCCGGATTTTTTAACCGCGTCTGAGCAATAATTGAGGCGTTCAACTGTTGCCCTGGTAACGCTGGCGTTCCGCCCAACTGTCCGGCAGCGATCTGATCGTTCTGTACCTTCAACTGGTTAATCACATCAACCGGTGTCAGTTTATATTTGTTTAGCAGATCGGCGTCCAGCCAGATACGCATCGCATACTGTGCGCCGAAAAGCTGTACGTCACCGACGCCATTCAGACGGCTAAGCGTATCTTTAACGTTAGAGGCCACATAGTCCGAGATATCGTCCTGTGTGGTGTCTGGGTTATCAGAGACAAAGCCCGCCACCATCAAATAGCTGCTACTGGACTTTTCAACACTGATCCCCTGCTGCTGAACCTCCTGCGGCAGCAACGGCGTGGCGAGCTGGAGTTTGTTCTGCACCTGCACTTGCGCGATATCAGGATCGGTCCCGGACTGGAAGGTAAGGGTAATTGTCACGCTACCGGCGGAATCGCTGGTGGAGGACATATACATCAGGTTATCGATACCGTTCATATTCTGTTCGATAACCTGCGTCACCGTATCCTGCACGGTCTGCGCATCAGCGCCCGGATAGTTTGCTGAAACAGAAACCGCAGGCGGTGCAATGGTTGGATACTGAGCGACGGGTAATTGTAGGATCGCCAGTGCGCCCGCCATCATCAGAATAATGGCCAGCACCCATGCAAATATCGGTCGTCGAATAAAAAAGTTTGCCATGTCAGATTACCTTACTTCGATGCAGTATCTGCGGGGGTATCGGTAGTGGCTTTAACCTGCTCTCCCGGACGCGCTTTTTGCAGGCCGCTGACAATGACTTGATCGCCAGATTTCAGACTTTCGCTAATCAACCATTTATCGCCAATCGCCTGACTGGCAACGACAGGGCGCGCTTCCACCTGACTTTTATCGTTAACAATCAGCACGGTTGCATCACCACGCGGTGTGCGGCTAACGCCTTGTTGCGGGATAAGAATGGCGTCAGGTTGGACGCCTTCATCAATCCGTGCGCGCACAAACATACCCGGCAAAAGCGTATGTTGCGGGTTAGGGAAGACGGCACGTAGGGTTATGGAGCCGGTGCTTTCATCAACGGTCACATCAGAGAATTGCAGCGTACCTTTCAGGGGATAGGTTTGACCGTTTTCCATGACCAACTCTACGTTGCTGGTGGCGTTTTCCTTATGCAAATTTCCTTGCTCTACGGATTGCTTCAGCCTCATAAAATCGTTGCTGGATTGGGTCACATCAACGTAGATAGGATCGAGCTGCTGGACAGTCGCCAGTTCAGTCGTTTGCCCATTAGTGACAAGAGCGCCTTCGGTCACGGTCGATTTGCCGATACGTCCGCTAATTGGCGCAGTCACTTTGGTATAAGCGAGATTGATGCGAGCGCTTTCGACTGTGGCTTTTGCGGCAATCACGGCGGCATCGGCCTGGCGAGCATCAGCAATGGCCTGGTCGTACTCCTGCTGGCTGATGTATTTCGTACCCACGAGCGGAACGTAACGTTTTACCGTCAAATGCGCGATGGCGGCGGCGGCTTCACTTTTTGCCAGTTCGCCTTTCGCGCTGTCATAATTTGCCTGATAGGTCGCGGGATCGATCTGGTACAGGGACTGGCCTGCTTGTACATCGCTGCCTTCAGTGAAATTACGATTCAGTACGATCCCGCTAACCTGTGGGCGAACTTCGGCTATACGGTAAGCATTGGTGCGGCCTGGTAATTCAGTCTTAACTTCTAACGGGGCCGTTTTCACAATATGAACGGTAACCTGCGGTTCACCGACGTGAGCTTTCTCTTCTCCCTTATCGTTACAACCGGCGATTAAAGCCGCGGAGATCAGAATAAAGGAGGGCAGGAGGAAAAACCTGGCATGTTTCGTCATTACTATTCCTCAAAAAACCAAAAGCGCGTTATTTACCCAGAAAGGCAACGCGTTAACTCGCAGAAAGAAAAATACAGTTTGCTATCCTACAAATTATCATTCGTCGATGTAAGGAATAGTTATGAATACTGGCGTCTCAAGGCACATAAACACAAAAAAAGATTAATATTCTACTGTTTTATTTTGACGCGGGTTGAAAGAGGCAGAATTAAAACCTCGTAAATTGAAATATATATTCATGTGGCGAATGTATTTTAGGTAAATAATATATATTATTTATTTGACGATTTATAGCAACTCAATATTAGCCTCTCGTATAAATACACATTAGGTGATAGATTAACCTTCGCTATTTTCTCACTCTGTGTCGAATATATTTATTTCCTGAATAATTAATCATGGCAAAAAGAACCAAAGCCGAAGCTCTGAAGACCCGGCAAGAACTGATTGAAACTGCCATCGCCCAGTTTGCGCAGCATGGCGTAAGCAAGACGACACTCAACGACATTGCCGACGCTGCTAACGTTACGCGTGGCGCTATCTACTGGCACTTCGAAAACAAGACTCAACTGTTTAATGAGATGTGGTTGCAACAGCCTTCATTGCGGGAGTTAATCCAGGAACACTTGACGGCTGGATTAGAGCATGACCCGTTTCAACAATTGCGTGAAAAATTGATTGTCGGCTTGCAATATATTGCCAAAATTCCCCGCCAGCAGGCGTTGCTGAAAATCTTATATCACAAATGTGAATTTAATGATGAGATGCTGGCCGAGGGAGTGATACGCGAAAAGATGGGCTTCAATCCGCAGACTCTCCGCGAAGTATTGCAGGCGTGTCAGCAACAAGGTTGTGTAGCAAATAACCTCGATTTAGATGTTGTGATGATTATTATTAATGGTGCCTTCAGCGGAATTGTTCAAAACTGGTTAATGAATATGGCGGGTTATGATCTTTATAAACAAGCCCCCGCTCTGGTCGATAACGTATTAAGAATGTTCATGCCAGATGAAAACATAACGAAATTAATTCATCAAACGAATGAATTAAGTGTCATGTAAATTCACATTCTGTCCTGAAAATTCAGTTCGTCACAGTTAACCAGTTTTAGTGGATTAACTGAGTTCATATTGCGGCATTTGTCTGTTTCTGTTGCCAGCAGTTCAATCCACTGCATCAGTAAAGTATCAAACAGAAAAACGAAGACAGCGAAAACGACGAGCCACCAATACTTGCGAATCATTACCTGAGCCTGTGTATGTTTAACCAAGTCTGGCAGGAAATATACACGAAATGAATAATCTGAAAACCAGGCTTACACTTCCTTTACTTTGCAATGAGATCGGGGTCAACTTCGCTTAACCGGCTTCGTTTTGACAGGTTGCCGGTCTTTCTTTTTTTCACTTTCGCCAGTTCTTCCGCAGAGTAATGCGACGCGACATCCAGCCGTCGAAGCCCCATTTTGATGTACTCGCTGTTGATCTCAATACCAATGAATTTTCGCCCGCTGGAGACGGCTACGGCACCGGTAGTAAAGCTACCGGCAAACGGGTCGAGAACGATATCGCCTGGGTTGGAAGAGGCGAGAATAATGCGTTTCAGTAAGGCTTCCGGTTTTTGCGTCGGGTGGTTCTCATATTCATCCATCAAATAACGCACGCGCGGAAAATCCCAGACGTTACCCGGTACTTTTTGATGATTGTATGGCTGTGGAGGATTTTTGCGATAATCGATCAACGCGCGCTGCGATCCGGTTTTGGCTTCTACCAGAATAGCATCACCGTTGAATGTGTAGTTCTTTGCGTCTTTCACCATCATCAGGATGGGTTCGTACATGGAGCCGTAGTGTTTTTTCGCCTGTACTCCAGAACTGTCATATGACCAGACGATGCGACTTTTGATGGTAAAAAGCTTGCGGCACTGGAGATCGATAAAGGGCATGTTTTCCGTGCTGTTCATGATGTACATGCTGCCCTGCTTTTTCAGAACGCGGTGGCACTCTGCAATCACTTCAAACAGCCAGTCGATAAACAGATCTTCTTTCCAGGCTTCGATCAGACCATCAAAATTTTTACCGATGTTATATGGTGGGTCGGCAAAGATCAGATCGACACTTTCGGCGGGGATCTTTTTAAGTTCGGCAAGCGCATCA
>NZ_CAOLGM010000001.1:11735-112033 GCF_948475835.1 uncultured Escherichia sp.
TTACCAAACCGGGTCGGTTCACATCCTGTTCTCATGGTCACTCCCTTTGTGACACCTATAAAAAAGGCGCTTCCCCATGCCGAGTAGCGCCTTTTTAATCAAGCATTTAGCTAACCTGAATTAGTTCATGCCGTATTTTTTCAATTTTTTACGCAGCGTACCACGGTTGATGCCCATCATCAGCGCAGCACGGGTCTGGTTACCACGGGTGTATTGCATCACCATGTCCAACAGGGGCTGTTCTACTTCAGCCAGTACCAGCTCATAGAGGTCATTCACATCCTGACCATTCAGTTGAGCAAAATAGTTCTTCAGTGCCTGTTTAACCGAGTCACGCAGGGGTTTTTGGGTTACCTGATCCTGAGAGTTAACGGTAGAAACGGTCAGTACGTCAGAATTTACGCGTTGTTCGAACATAGTTCTGTCAGCTCTTTATTTCTGTTTACGCAAAATTTTCGAAGTATGCCTCCAACGCCTCCAGCTGTTCGCTGGCATCCTCAATGGCGTTGAATGTGCGCCGAAACTGGTCATTTGGAGCGTGTTCCTGGAGATACCAGGAAACGTGTTTACGTGCAATTCGGTACCCTTTTGCCGGACCATAAAAGTCATGCAGTTCCCGAACGTGCGCGCAAAGCAAGCGCTTAACCTCTGCCAAAGGCAGCGGGGGCAGCAACTCCCCAGTGTCCAGATAATGCTGGATTTCCCGAAAGATCCAGGGTCTTCCCTGAGCTGCGCGGCCTATCATCAGGGCATCCGCCCCTGTATAGTCGAGCACAGCTCTGGCTTTAAGCGGGTCAGTAATGTCGCCATTCGCGATAACCGGAATGGAAACTTTCTGCTTAACTGCCCGAATACTGTCGTACTCAGCTTCTCCATTGAACAAACAGGCGCGTGTACGGCCATGAATGGTCAGAGCCTGAATGCCACAGTCTTCAGCCAGTTGGGCAATCTCTTCGCAGTTACGGTGTTCCGGTGCCCAGCCGGTGCGAATCTTCAGGGTAACAGGAACGTCCACTGCATTGACGACCTCGGTAAGGATCGATTTAACGACATCCGGGTACTGCAAGAGGGCTGAACCTGCGAGCTTGCGATTCACTTTTTTAGCCGGGCAACCCATATTGATATCAATAATCTGGGCACCGCTTTCCACGTTAATACGTGCTGCATCTGCCATTTCTTTCGGATCGCTACCAGCAATTTGCACGGTGCGAATACCGGGTTCATCAATGTGCACCATCCGTAAACGAGATTTGTCGCTTTCCCAAACCTGTGGGTTAGAAGACATCATCTCGGATACTGTCAATCCGGCTCCCATCTCGTAGCACAACGTCCGAAAAGGTCTGTCTGTAATGCCAGCCATGGGCGCTGCGATCAGGCGATTTCTGAGCTGATATTGTCCGATGCGCATGAGTTAAGAAATGACCATACTGTGACTGCAAGGCGGCGTATATTACGCATTTTTTGCACGAGATGAAAGGCCAAACTTTGACCAATCCTCTGAGATGGATCAAAGAATTGCATTTAAAATGAGCGTGGTGCGATAATTACTCATAAAAATCATCATATTAGAAAATAGTGACTAAAATTTACACTCAAAGAAATTTGAGTAAGTTCTCAATTTTTCTTTATGAATGAAAATTTTGGCACGCAAATTTGCGTAAATAACCGGCAAATTTACGTGCCTTTTGTGAGCTTGCTCGCACTTCGCCCCGCGTCACCCTACGGCGATGCGAAGGTTAATTCTTACGACCGGTAATACGGCACCACTCTTCTTTTTCCACGACCGGGTCCAGTGCGAAGCTATCGGCATAAGCTTCACAAACGCTCTCTGCCTGGCTTGCCAGAATACCGGAAAGGCCCAGCAAACCGCCTGAAACCGGCAGGACGCTGATTAACGGTGCCAGTTCACGTAATGGGCCTGCAAGGATGTTAGCGACCACCACGTCGGCTTTCATTTCTTCTGGCTGATCTTTCGGTAAGTAGAGTTCCAGACGGTCAGAAACGCCATTACGTTCGGCGTTGTCGCGGCTGGCCTGAATCGCCTGCGGATCGATATCAATACCAATGGCTTTTGCTGCACCCAGTTTCAGCGCCGCGATCGCCAGAATGCCGGAACCACAGCCAAAGTCGATGACTGTTTTACCGGTTAAATCGAGGCTGTCGAGCCATTGCAGGCACAGAGAGGTGGTTGGATGGGTACCCGTACCAAACGCCAGCCCTGGATCTAACATCACGTTGACGGCGTTTTCGTCCGGCACATCACGCCAGCTAGGGCAGATCCACAGTCGTTCACCAAAGCGCATCGGGTGGAAATTATCCATCCATTCGCGCTCCCAGTCTTTATCTTCTAGTTGTTCGATTTTATGCGCGAAGCCTGCGCCGAGCAGCGGATGGTTTTCCAGAATCGCCACCACGTCGTTCATATCGGTTTCAGCGTCGAACAGACCAATCACATCGGTGTCGCCCCACAGGCGCGTTTCGCCCGGCAGCGGCTCAAATACTGGCGTATCGTGGGTATCCTGAAAAGTGATAGAAACGGCACCCGCTTCCATCAGCGCATCGCTAAGATCTTCCGCGTTCGCGCCGGTGGTGTTCAGTTTCAGTTGGATCCAAGGCATGGCAAAACTCTTTATTTATCAGTAGTCAAAACGGTAGCTTGCGGGACGGATGTACCGAAACGGTTTCCGACCAGGAAAGCCAGCAAACTTAGTAGTAACGAGGGCACAATAGGGTGGAAGCCCAGGTACTGAATATTCAGCGTCGCGAGTACGGCATACAGCACGCCGCCAACGATCATCGCACTTAGCGCGCCTTTGGCGTTGGCGCGTTCCCAGTAAAGACCCAGCACCAGCGGCCACAGGAAAACGGCTTCCAGCCCACCGAAGGCCAGCAAATTCAGCCAGATGATCATTTCTGGCGGCTTCCAGGCGGCAAGCAGCAGCAACGCGCCGAGAACTAACGTAATTACCGCCGACATCCGCTTCAGACGCGTCTCGTTTTGCATTTGATCCGGACGGATATTCAGATAGAGATCTTTAATGATCGTAGCGGAACTTTGCAGCAGTTGGGCGTTAATTGTCGACATGATCGCAGCCATAGGTGCAGCCAGAAAGATCCCGGCAGCAAAAGGTGGCAGCACTTTTACCATTAACGTCGGGATCACCAGATCCGGTACGGTGAGATCGGGGATCACTGCACGACCTAACGCTCCGGCCAGGTGCATACCGAACATCAGGATTGCGACTACAATCGTACCGATGATGATCCCCCGGTGTACTGCTTTGCTGTCTTTATAAGAGATACAGCGCACCGCAGTATGCGGCAGGCCAATCACGCCAAAGCACACCAGTACCCAGAACGACGTCATAAAGGCAGGCGACAGAATATCGTCAGCGCCTTGTGGCGTAACCAGTTGCGGATCGATGGTTTGCAAGGTCTGTACTGCGTTGCTTAAGCCGCCAGCGGCATGTACCACGCCAATAAGCAGCACAACGGTGCCAATCAGCATCACAAGCCCTTGCATGGTGTCGTTCAGCACGCTGGCGCGAAAGCCACCAAAGGCGGTATATAACGCAATGCTGATACCAAAAATCAGCAGCCCGGTTTCATAAGGAATACCCGCCGCGGTTTCCAGCAGGCGCGCACCGCCGATAAACTGCACGGTCATCGCACCAACGAACGCAACCAGCAAACTCAAACTCGCCAGCCACACCAGAAGACGACTCTGGTAGCGGGCAAACAGCATATCGTTCAGCGTCACTGCATTGTAGCGGCGCGCAAGAATCGCAAACTTCTTGCCGAGAATACCGAGTGAAAGCCAGACTGCAGGAAGCTGAATCATCGCCAGCAATACCCAGCCCAGGCCGTATTTATAAGCAGCTCCTGGCCCGCCGATAAACGAACTGGCACTGATATAGGTCGCGGTGAGCGTCATCGCCAGCACAATACCGCCCATAGAG
This sequence comes from uncultured Escherichia sp., assembly GCF_948475835.1. Classification (NCBI taxonomy): domain Bacteria; kingdom Pseudomonadati; phylum Pseudomonadota; class Gammaproteobacteria; order Enterobacterales; family Enterobacteriaceae; genus Escherichia; species uncultured Escherichia sp. The sequence continues at coordinate 15,695 of NZ_CAOLGM010000001.1, forward strand.
CGGCTGCCGAGGAAATACTCATTAAGGAAGGTGCCGGTGCTCCGTTTACGCATCGCATAAACAGAGATACCGAACACCACCACCAGATAGGCGACCAGCGGTAGAATTACTTCAAGCTGCATCGTCATCCTCCAGTGGGATATCGCGATAGATAAATTTCACCATCGCCCAGCACAGTCCAATAAACAGTAGCGGCGTCAGGATGCAGGCCATCTCAAACCAGCGCGGAAAGCCGGTAAAACCGGGGGCAACGCCAGGTAAGTAAGCGGCTACTAACCAAACTGCCAGATACAAAAGGGTCAGCCCCAGCGCCCAGCGCGCCTCTTTATGGGCCTGAACAAAACGAGTGTCCATTTTTTGTCCCTGATGGGTGAAGAAAGCGAGGATTGTACCTTATGGGGGTTGTCGATCCCCAGTAATAAAAAAGGCCGGAAAATCCGGCCTTTTGACGCTTTTGCAGTCTTATTTTTCCTGAAGACCGAGTTTTTTCTCCAGATAGTGGATGTTAGTGCCACCATGCTGGAAGTTCTCGTCATTCATGATGCGGATCTGCAGATCAACGTTGGTTTTGATACCGTCGATGATCAGCTCCTGCAGCGCATTCTTCATGCGAGCAATCGCCACGTCACGGTTTTCACCGTAGCAAATCAGCTTACCGATCATTGAGTCATAGTACGGCGGTACGGTGTAGCCCGCGTAGATATGAGACTCCCAACGCACTCCAAAACCGCCAGGTGCGTGGAAACGGGTGATTTTGCCTGGGCTTGGCAGGAAGGTGTTCGGATCTTCGGCGTTGATACGACATTCCACCGCATGGCCGCGAACGTGAACTTCTTCTTGCTTGATCGACAGCGGTTGACCGGCAGCGATACGCAGCTGTTCTTTGATCAGGTCAACGCCGGTGATCATTTCTGTAACCGGGTGTTCTACCTGAATACGGGTGTTCATTTCGATGAAATAGAACTCGCCGTTTTCGAACAGGAACTCGAAAGTACCTGCACCGCGATAGCCGATATCAACACACGCTTTAGCACAACGTTCGCCGATGTAGCGACGCAGTTCCGGTGTAATTCCCGGTGCTGGTGCTTCTTCGACCACTTTCTGGTGACGACGCTGCATAGAGCAGTCACGTTCCGCCAGATAGATAGCGTTGCCCTGACCGTCAGCCAGTACCTGAATCTCGACGTGGCGAGGATTTTCCAGGTATTTCTCCATGTAAACCATATCGTTATTGAATGCGGCTTTCGCTTCCGCACGGGTCATGGAGATGGATTGTGCCAGTTCAGCGTCGCCGCGCACTACACGCATACCACGACCGCCGCCGCCGCCGGAGGCTTTGATAATCACCGGATAACCTATGCGTTTAGCAATGGCACGGTTTTTATCCATATCGTCGCCCAGCGGGCCGTCAGAACCTGGTACGCAAGGAACGCCCGCTTTTTTCATCGCCGCGATTGCCGACACTTTGTCACCCATCAGGCGAATAGTGTCTGCTTTCGGGCCAATGAAGATAAAGCCGGAGCGTTCAACCTGCTCGGCAAAGTTGGCGTTCTCGGAGAGGAAGCCGTAACCCGGATGGATTGCTACTGCGCCGGTGATTTCAGCGGCGCTTATGATTGCCGGGATGTTCAGATAACTTTTTACTGACGGAGCAGGGCCAATACAGACCGTTTCATCTGCCAGTAATACGTGTTTTAGATCGCGATCCGCGCTGGAGTGCACAGCGACAGTCTTGATGCCCAGTTCTTTACAGGCACGAAGAATACGCAATGCAATCTCGCCGCGGTTGGCAATAACAATTTTATCCAGCATGTTCGCCTCGTTACTCGATGACGACCAGCGGCTCGTCAAATTCTACCGGTTGTCCACTTTCGACCAGAATTGCTTTCACGGTACCGGATTTGTCCGCTTCGATCTGGTTCATCATTTTCATGGCTTCAACGATGCACAGGGTATCGCCCACGTTGACTTTCTGACCCACTTCGATGAACGCTTTTGCGTCCGGGCTTGGGGTGCGGTAGAAAGTACCAACCATCGGGGAGCGTACGATGTGACCACTGATTTCCGCTGCTGCTGGCGCTTCCATGGAAGGAACGGTCGCCGGAGCGGCTGCGTTAGATTGAGCTGGCTGCTGCATCATTGGTGCAGCGTAAGCTTGTTGCATCACAGGGAAACTTGCGGCAGGAGCTGCACGGCTGATGCGTACTGACTCTTCGCCTTCGGAGATTTCCAGTTCGGAGATGCCTGATTCTTCAACCAGCTCGATCAGTTTTTTAATCTTACGAATATCCATGAGTGGGTTCCGTACTCTTTGTTTAGTGTGATTGTGACAGGCGTTTCACCGCCGTCTGTAAAGCGTATGCCCCGACAGCTGTATGCATAGCGATAAATTCCAGCAGGCCGGGACGCCGGTCTATTTTGCCCCAGAGTGTCAATGTTAGACTTGACGGACATTGTGCAGCGATCTGCTGCTATCCTCCGGCAAAAAACAAAATATACCTTCGTTGCGCCAATGTCACCTTTTCCGCAGCGCAAAAACTGCGTCAGGGAGGACGAGGTCGCACATTATAACGATTTCGTAGCAATTGGCAGCTAAATACTGGTCTTATCAGGGAAGATAATCAACAGCTAACATGTAAATAACCTTCAACACCGTGTAATTTGCAACAAGCCGCACAATTCACGAAATTAGCGCCATCATCGACGGAACTTCTTATAACGTAAGGTGAAAAGCTGAAAAGCCAGCCCTGCGAAGATGAGGGGCTGCAATGAGATAATCTTCACAGACCACAAATAATGTAGGGATGCCAGGATCGCGACAAGATAGACGACATTACGCAGCGGTTGCTGGGGATTACCCAATTTTCACTGCATCGTCTGGATAGATGTGAATGCTAAAGCACGCAAAATCAACCGACTGACAATTCTCAGCATTAAATAGGTTCGAGTGGTTAATTTGTAGTCAAATAAAATCAGATTATTCACCCCATGGGACCAGAAATCAGTAACAGGTTAAGCGTAGTGTCGCCCAGGCAAAGCACCATAAACCTAACAGGCGACGGAGGCATATCAATAATGGCTGTTTAGAGGAGTATCAATGCGCATCAATTTGTGGTCAGTCGAAATCATGACTTTCCAGTTTGGATGATGTTGTACAACTTCCTGACCAAGGTGTTCGACGAAAGCTGTCCGGCTAACCGCTTTTCCCGTTAACCGATTGAATAATGATGTCAAAATGAGTTCCCTCTCTTATTATTCCTTGCTAAATGGTTAGTTAACCTTCACCAGCGTGCGACCCTGGATCTGGTTATTAATGATGGCCTCGGCAAAGTTCGGTGCCTCTGACAGAGATATCTCTTTTGCCGCCTGGGTATAGAATGATTCCGGTAAATCGGCGACCAGTCGCTGCCAGGCTTGTGCGCGGCGTTCTGGTGGCGTCATTACTGAATCCACCCCTTGCAAACGGACATTACGCAGAATAAATGGCATGACCGTGGTTGGCAGAGTAAAACCACCCGCCAGACCACAGGCCGCCACGCAGCCGCCGTAATTCATTTGCGCCAGCACTTTTGCCAGCACTTTGTCGCCAACAGTGTCAATTGCCCCAGCCCAGACTTGTTTTTCCAGAGGACGGGATTCGGCAAACTCATCACGAGGGAGAATACGACTGGCACCTAAACTTTTCAGATATTCATGGGTACTTTCGCGACCGGAAACGGCAACGACCTGATAACCCAACTTATGCAGCAGCGCCACGGCGGTACTGCCGACGCCACCACTGGCACCCGTCACGACAATCTCCCCGTCCTGCGGGCGAACACCGGCATCTTCCAGCGCCATCACACACAGCATGGCGGTAAAACCGGCAGTACCGATAATCATTGCTTTACGCGCGTCCAGCCCTTGCGGCATGGCAACCAGCCAGTCACCTTTCACTCGCGCCTGCTCCGCCAGCCCACCCCAGTGGTTTTCACCAACGCCCCAGCCAGTGAGTAACACCTCCTGACCGGCATGAAAACGCGGATCTTCGCTGGTGCGTACAGTTCCGGCAAAATCGATCCCAGGAATCATCGGAAAATTACGGATGATTTTTCCCTTACCGGTAATCGCCAGCGCATCTTTATAGTTCAGGCTCGACCAGTGAACATCAACCGTGACATCGCCCTCCGGCAGGCGACTTTCGTCAAGTGTCTGTACCGATGCGAGAGTTTTGCCGTCCTGCTGTTCTAAAAGTAACGCCTGCATAAGTGGTCCTCATGTGCATGATGGATTGGAAAATAATTTCTGAAGACTATACTCGCTAATGGAAAAGCAAAGCCGATGAAGCGCAATAAATTGCGAGATAAATCTGATTTGCTAGTATGCCCGCTTCCTCACTATCGGAGTTAACACAAGGATGAGATTAACGACGAAATTTTCGGCCTTTGTTACGCTGCTCACCGGGTTAACAATTTTTGTGACTTTGCTGGGCTGTTCGCTAAGTTTCTACAACGCAATTCAGTATAAGTTTAGTCATCGCGTTCAGGCGGTGGCGACGGCGATTGATACCCACCTTGTGTCGAATGACTTCAGCACATTAAGGCCACAAATTACCGAATTAATGATGTCGGCAGATATCGTTCGTGTAGACCTGCTCCATGGTGATAAACAGGTTTATACCCTGGCCAGAAATGGTAGTTATCGTCCGGTTGGCTCCAGCGATCTGTTTCGCGAACTGAGTGTTCCGTTGATAAAGCATCCGGGGATGTCGCTGCGTCTGGTTTATCAGGATCCGATGGGCAACTATTTCCATTCTTTAATGACTACCGCGCCGCTCACGGGGGCGATTGGCTTTATCATTGTTATGCTCTTTCTGGCGGTACGCTGGTTACAACGGCAACTTGCCGGGCAAGAATTGCTGGAAACCCGGGCTACTCGTATCTTAAACGGTGAGCGTGGCTCTAATGTGTTGGGAACCATCTATGAATGGCCGCCCAGAACCAGCAGTGCGCTAGATACGCTGCTTCGTGAAATTCAGAACGCACGCGAACAACACAGCCGTCTTGATACGCTGATCCGCTCTTATGCCGCCCAGGACGTGAAAACCGGCCTCAATAACCGACTCTTTTTCGATAATCAGTTAGCAACGTTACTGGAAGATCAGGAGAAAGTAGGTACCCACGGGATCGTGATGATGATTCGTCTGCCGGATTTCAATATGTTGAGCGATACTTGGGGGCACAGCCAGGTTGAAGAACAGTTCTTCACTCTGACGAATCTGCTGTCGACATTTATGATGCGCTACCCTGGCGCACTGCTGGCGCGTTACCACCGCAGTGATTTTGCTGCGCTGTTACCGCACCGGACGTTAAAAGAGGCAGAGAGCATCGCCGGTCAGTTAATCAAAGCCGTCGATACCTTGCCGAACAATAAAATGCTCGATCGCGACGATATGATCCACATTGGTATCTGCGCCTGGCGTAGTGGTCAGGATACCGAGCAGGTAATGGAACATGCAGAGTCTGCCACGCGTAATGCGGGATTGCAGGGCGGCAATAGCTGGGCTATTTACGATGACTCGTTGCCTGAAAAAGGACGCGGTAATGTTCGCTGGCGTACGCTTATCGAGCAAATGCTCAGTCGCGGCGGCCCGCGCCTTTATCAAAAACCGGCGGTTACTCGCGAAGGTCAGGTTCATCATCGCGAACTCATGTGCCGCATCTTCGATGGTAATGAAGAGGTTAGCTCGGCGGAGTATATGCCGATGGTCTTGCAGTTTGGCTTATCGGAAGAGTATGACCGTCTGCAAATCAGCCGTCTTATTCCACTATTGCGTTACTGGCCAGAGGAAAATCTGGCGATTCAGGTTACCGTTGAGTCGCTGATTCGCCCGCGTTTTCAGCGTTGGCTGCGCGATACGTTAATGCAATGTGAAAAATCACAACGAAAACGCATAATTATTGAACTTGCAGAGGCCGATGTAGGTCAACATATCAGTCGTTTACAACCTGTTATTCGTTTAGTGAATGCTTTAGGGGTACGGGTAGCCGTCAACCAGGCTGGTTTGACGCTGGTAAGCACCAGTTGGATCAAAGAACTTAATGTTGAGTTACTCAAGCTCCATCCGGGGCTGGTCAGAAACATTGAGAAGCGAACGGAGAACCAGCTGCTGGTTCAAAGCCTGGTGGAAGCCTGCTCCGGGACCAGCACCCAAGTTTACGCCACCGGTGTGCGTTCGCGAAGCGAGTGGCAGACCCTGATTCAGCGCGGTGTTACAGGCGGGCAAGGGGATTTTTTCGCGTCCTCACAGCCACTTGATACTAACGTGAAAAAATATTCACAAAGATACTCGGTTTAACCTGCCGTTTAATCTGTTTTCACGTAGAATAACGCGCGCTGCGTCTCATGGGAGTGTGCTTGTCTGCTCGCCAGATTGTTGCAGCACATATGCAGATGAATGACCTTACGCGGTTGCAAACAGGCGAGGAATGCTGCTGATGCATTAAGCCTTTCTGGACTCAGGCAGAGATTTGTAACAAAGGAAACGAACTGCACTAATTTTCACCGTAGCAGATGATTTTTGCGCCTTGTCGCTGCTGCGTGTGGTTGGTAAAGTAAGCGGATTTTCTTTTCCGCCCCAGCTTTCAGGATTATCCCTTAGTATGTTGAAAAAATTTCGTGGCATGTTTTCCAATGACTTGTCCATTGACCTGGGTACTGCGAATACCCTCATTTATGTAAAAGGACAAGGCATCGTATTGAATGAGCCTTCCGTGGTGGCCATTCGTCAGGATCGTGCCGGTTCACCGAAAAGCGTAGCTGCAGTAGGTCATGACGCGAAGCAGATGCTGGGCCGTACGCCGGGCAATATTGCTGCCATTCGCCCAATGAAAGACGGCGTTATCGCCGACTTCTTCGTGACTGAAAAAATGCTCCAGCACTTCATCAAACAAGTGCACAGCAACAGCTTTATGCGTCCAAGCCCGCGCGTTCTGGTTTGTGTACCGGTTGGCGCGACCCAGGTTGAACGCCGCGCAATTCGTGAATCCGCGCAGGGCGCTGGTGCCCGTGAAGTCTTCCTGATTGAAGAACCGATGGCTGCCGCAATTGGTGCTGGCCTGCCGGTTTCTGAAGCGACCGGTTCTATGGTGGTTGATATCGGTGGTGGTACCACTGAAGTTGCTGTTATCTCCTTGAACGGCGTGGTTTACTCCTCTTCCGTGCGCATTGGTGGTGATCGTTTCGACGAAGCTATCATCAACTATGTGCGTCGTAATTACGGTTCTCTGATCGGTGAAGCCACCGCAGAACGTATCAAGCACGAAATCGGTTCGGCTTACCCGGGCGATGAAGTCCGTGAAATCGAAGTTCGTGGCCGTAACCTGGCAGAAGGTGTTCCACGCGGTTTTACCCTGAACTCCAACGAAATCCTCGAAGCACTGCAGGAACCGCTGACCGGTATTGTGAGCGCGGTAATGGTTGCACTGGAACAGTGCCCGCCGGAACTGGCTTCCGACATCTCCGAGCGCGGCATGGTGCTCACCGGTGGTGGCGCACTGCTGCGTAACCTTGACCGTTTGTTAATGGAAGAAACCGGCATTCCAGTCGTTGTTGCTGAAGACCCGCTGACCTGTGTGGCGCGCGGTGGCGGCAAAGCGCTGGAAATGATCGACATGCACGGCGGCGACCTGTTCAGCGAAGAGTAATCGGATGCAGGCAGGGGAAATGTCTGTTTACCCTGCCTGGTCTGATACGAGAATACGCATAACTTATGAAGCCAATTTTTAGCCGTGGCCCGTCGCTACAGATTCGCCTTATTCTGGCGGTGCTGGTGGCGCTCGGCATTATTATTGCCGACAGCCGCCTGGGGACGTTCAGTCAAATCCGTACTTATATGGATACCGCCGTCAGTCCTTTCTACTTTGTTTCCAATGCTCCTCGTGAATTGCTGGATGGCGTATCGCAGACGCTGGCCTCGCGTGACCAACTAGAACTTGAAAACCGGGCGTTACGTCAGGAACTGTTGCTGAAAAACAGTGAACTGCTGATGCTTGGACAATACAAACAGGAGAACGCGCGTCTGCGCGAGCTGCTGGGTTCCCCGCTGCGTCAGGATGAGCAGAAAATGGTGACTCAGGTTATCTCCACGGTTAACGATCCTTATAGCGATCAAGTTGTTATCGATAAAGGTAGCGTTAATGGCGTTTATGAAGGCCAGCCGGTCATCAGCGACAAAGGTGTTGTTGGTCAGGTGGTGGCCGTCGCTAAACTGACCAGTCGCGTGCTGCTGATTTGTGATGCGACCCACGCGCTGCCAATCCAGGTGCTGCGCAACGATATCCGCGTAATTGCAGCCGGTAACGGTTGTACGGATGATTTGCAGCTTGAGCATCTGCCAGCGAATACGGATATTCGTGTTGGTGATGTGCTGGTGACCTCCGGTCTGGGCGGTCGTTTCCCGGAAGGCTATCCGGTCGCGGTTGTCTCTTCCGTAAAACTCGATACCCAGCGCGCTTATACTGTGATTCAGGCGCGTCCGACTGCAGGACTGCAACGTTTGCGTTATCTGCTGCTGCTGTGGGGCGCGGATCGTAACGGCGCTAACCCGATGACGCCGGAAGAGGTGCATCGTGTTGCTAATGAACGTCTGATGCAGATGATGCCGCAGGTATTGCCTTCGCCAGACGCGATGGGGCCAAAGTTACCTGAACCGGCAACGGGGATCGCTCAGCCGACTCCGCAGCAACCGACGACAGGAAATGCAGCTACTGCGCCTGCTGCGCCCACACAGCCTGCTGCTAATCGCTCTCCACAAAGGGCTACGCCGCCGCAAAGTGGTGCTCAACCGCCTGCGCGTGCGCCGGGAGGGCAATAGTGGCGAGCTATCGTAGCCAGGGACGTTGGGTAATCTGGCTCTCTTTCCTCATTGCGCTGTTGCTGCAAATCATGCCCTGGCCGGATAACCTGATTGTTTTCCGGCCAAACTGGGTGTTACTCATCTTGTTGTATTGGATCCTGGCCTTGCCTCATCGCGTAAATGTGGGCACAGGTTTTGTGATGGGTGCCATACTGGATCTGATCAGCGGCTCGACGCTTGGCGTACGCGTATTGGCGATGAGCATCATTGCTTACCTGGTGGCGCTGAAATACCAGCTTTTCCGCAACCTCGCATTATGGCAGCAGGCGCTGGTCGTCATGTTGCTTTCGCTGGTGGTGGATATTATTGTTTTCTGGGCAGAGTTTTTAGTGATTAACGTCTCTTTCAGACCGGAAGTGTTCTGGAGTAGTGTAGTCAATGGGGTGCTCTGGCCGTGGATTTTCTTGCTGATGCGTAAAGTCCGTCAGCAGTTTGCAGTGCAATAAAGGTTTCTATGACTTCTCTGTATTTAGCTTCCGGTTCTCCGCGTCGTCAGGAGTTACTTGCGCAACTTGGCGTGACCTTTGAACGTATTGTTACAGGCATTGAGGAGCAGCGTCAGCCGCAGGAGAGCGCGCAGCAGTATGTTGTGCGTCTGGCGCGCGAGAAAGCACAGGCGGGTGTCGCGCAAACGGCGCAGGATCTCCCGGTGCTGGGTGCGGATACTATCGTTATCCTGAATGGAGAAGTGCTGGAGAAACCGCGCGACGCAGAGCATGCGGCGCAGATGTTGCGCAAATTATCGGGTCAGACCCATCAGGTGATGACGGCAGTGGCGTTGGCCGACAGCCAGCACATTCTCGATTGCCTGGTGGTCACCGATGTGACTTTCAGAACGTTAACAGACGAAGACATCGCGGGCTATGTCGCCAGCGGTGAACCGTTAGATAAAGCAGGTGCATACGGTATTCAGGGGCTGGGTGGCTGTTTTGTCAGGAAGATAAATGGCAGCTATCACGCCGTAGTCGGCTTACCGCTGGTTGAAACGTATGAATTATTAAGTAATTTTAACGCACTGCGTGAGAAAAGGGATAAACATGACGGCTGAATTGTTAGTAAACGTAACGCCTTCGGAAACGCGAGTGGCGTATATTGATGGCGGTATTCTGCAGGAAATTCATATTGAACGTGAGGCGCGACGCGGAATAGTAGGCAATATCTACAAGGGTCGTGTAAGTCGTGTACTTCCGGGTATGCAGGCGGCTTTTGTAGATATTGGGCTGGATAAAGCCGCGTTTCTTCATGCATCCGATATCATGCCGCACACCGAATGTGTGGCGGGTGAAGAACAAAAGCAATTCACGGTGCGCGACATCTCGGAACTGGTTCGTCAGGGGCAAGATCTGATGGTGCAGGTGGTGAAAGATCCGCTTGGCACTAAAGGTGCGCGCCTGACCACCGATATCACGCTGCCTTCTCGCTATCTGGTGTTTATGCCAGGGGCTTCTCACGTTGGGGTTTCCCAACGTATTGAAAGCGAATCAGAACGTGAACGCCTGAAAAAAGTGGTCGCAGAGTATTGCGACGAGCAGGGCGGGTTTATCATCCGTACCGCAGCGGAAGGGGTTGGCGAGGCTGAACTGGCCTCCGATGCCGCTTATCTGAAACGCGTCTGGACCAAAGTTATGGAGCGTAAAAAACGCCCGCAGACCCGTTATCAGCTGTACGGCGAACTGGCGCTGGCGCAGCGTGTTCTGCGTGATTTCGCCGACGCCGAACTGGACCGCATTCGCGTTGACTCACGCCTGACTTACGAAGCATTGCTGGAGTTTACCTCGGAGTACATTCCCGAGATGACCAGCAAGCTGGAGCATTACACCGGACGCCAGCCGATTTTCGATCTCTTTGATGTCGAAAACGAAATCCAGCGAGCGCTGGAACGCAAAGTAGAACTGAAATCCGGTGGTTATCTGATTATCGACCAGACCGAAGCGATGACCACCGTGGACATCAATACCGGGGCGTTTGTCGGTCATCGCAATCTGGACGACACCATTTTCAATACCAATATTGAAGCGACGCAGGCTATCGCTCGCCAGTTACGGTTGCGCAATCTGGGCGGGATTATCATTATTGATTTCATCGATATGAATAATGAAGATCACCGCCGACGCGTGCTGCACTCGCTGGAGCAGGCATTGAGCAAAGACCGGGTGAAAACTAGCGTTAATGGTTTTTCGGCGCTGGGGCTGGTGGAGATGACGCGTAAACGCACCCGCGAAAGCATTGAGCACGTACTGTGTAACGAATGCCCAACCTGCCACGGTCGCGGAACGGTGAAAACCGTGGAAACGGTATGCTATGAAATCATGCGCGAGATTGTTCGTGTCCACCATGCTTACGACTCCGACCGTTTCCTGGTCTATGCTTCTCCGGCAGTAGCTGAAGCCTTGAAAGGCGAAGAGTCACACTCGCTGGCGGAAGTGGAAATTTTCGTTGGTAAACAGGTTAAAGTACAAATTGAACCGCTCTATAACCAGGAGCAGTTTGACGTCGTAATGATGTAAACAGATGCTGGGCCGCCATCCGGCAAAGGGTTTTTGAGTCACATTTTTAGCAGACAAGGAGTGACGGGTGAGGCGATTGCCGGGGATTTTACTGCTTACTGGAGCCGCGCTCGTTGTGATCGCTGCCCTGCTGGTTAGCGGCCTGCGTATTGCTTTACCGCATCTTGACGCCTGGCGTCCGGAAATCCTCAACAAAATAGAATCCGCGACTGGCATGCCGGTAGAAGCCAGTCAGCTCTCAGCCAGCTGGCAGAATTTTGGCCCGACGCTTGAAGCACACGACATCCGTGCAGAACTAAAAGATGGCGGCGAATTTTCGGTTAAACGCGTTACTCTGGCGCTGGATGTCTGGCAGAGCTTGTTACATATGCGCTGGCAGTTTCGCGACCTCACTTTCTGGCAGCTGCGCTTTCGCACCAACACTCCTATCACCAGCGGTGGTGGTAATGATAGCCTGGAAGCCAGTCACATCAGCGATCTGTTTCTTCGTCAATTTGACCATTTCGATCTCCGCGACAGTGAAGTCAGTTTTCTGACGCCATCTGGTCAGCGCGCCGAGCTGGCGATCCCACAACTCACCTGGCTGAACGATCCACGTCGACACCGTGCGGAAGGCCTGGTAAGCCTCTCCAGCCTTACCGGACAGCACGGCGTGATGCAGGTGCGCATGGATTTGCGCGATGATGAGGGGTTGTTAAGCAATGGTCGCGTCTGGCTACAGGCGGATGACATCGACCTGAAGCCGTGGCTCGGTAAATGGATGCAGGACAATATTGCTCTGGAAACGGCACAGTTCTCCCTTGAAGGCTGGATGACGATCGACAAAGGCGATGTAACCGGCGGTGACGTCTGGCTGAAACAGGGCGGTGCCAGCTGGTTGGGCGAGAAGCAAACGCATACGCTGTCGGTGGATAATCTGACCGCGCATATTACGCGTGAAAATCCGGGCTGGCAGTTCTCTATTCCCGATACACGGATCACGATGGACGGCAAACCCTGGCCGAGCGGAGCATTGACGCTGGCCTGGATACCGGAACAGGACGTTGGCGGCAAAGACAATAAACGCAGTGACGAACTCCGGATTCGCGCCAGTAATCTGGAGCTGGCAGGCCTGGAGGGCATACGCCCGCTGGCCGCGAAACTTTCACCTGCACTGGGTGATGTTTGGCGCTCCACACAACCGAGCGGCAAGATTAACACTCTGGCGCTGGATATCCCGCTTCAGGCGGCAGACAAGACCCGTTTTCAGGCATCGTGGAGCGATCTGGCCTGGAAGCAATGGAAATTATTACCGGGTGCGGAACACTTCTCCGGGACGCTTTCCGGCAGCGTTGAAAATGGTTTGCTTACCGCGTCGATGAAGCAGGCAAAGATGCCTTACGAAACGGTATTCCGTGCGCCACTGGAAATCGCCGACGGCCAGGCAACTATAAGCTGGCTGAACAATGACAAAGGTTTCCAGCTGGATGGGCGTAATATTGACGTTAAAGCCAAAGCCGTCCATGCGCGCGGCGGTTTTCGTTACCTGCAACCTGCTAACGATGAACCCTGGCTGGGTATTCTGGCTGGCATCAGTACCGATGATGGTTCACAAGCCTGGCGCTATTTCCCGGAAAACTTGATGGGTAAAGACCTGGTTGATTACTTAAGTGGCGCGATTCAGGGCGGTGAAGCGGATAACGCGACGCTGGTTTATGGTGGCAATCCGCAACTCTTCCCCTATAAACACAACGAAGGTCAGTTTGAAGTGCTGGTGCCGCTGCGCAACGCGAAGTTTGCCTTCCAGCCGGACTGGCCTGCATTAACTAACCTTGATATTGAACTGGACTTTATTAACGACGGTTTATGGATGAAAACCGATGGCGTTAATCTGGGCGGCGTGCGCGCGAGTAATCTCACCGCAGTGATCCCTGACTACTCGAAAGAAAAACTGCTGATTGACGCTGACATTAAAGGTCCGGGTAAAGCCGTTGGCCCTTACTTTGATGAGACACCGCTGAAAGATTCTCTGGGTGCGACCCTGCAAGAACTCCAGCTCGACGGCGATGTGAATGCTCGCTTACATCTTGATATCCCGCTGAACGGCGAACTGGTAACCGCGAAAGGTGAAGTGACGCTGCGTAATAACAGTCTGTTTATCAAACCACTCGACAGCACCCTGAAAAATTTGAGCGGTAAATTCAGCTTTATCAATGGCGATCTGCAAAGTGAACCACTGACAGCAAGCTGGTTTAATCAGCCGTTGAACGTGGATTTTTCCACCAAAGAAGGGGCAAAAGCCTACCAGGTTGCGGTGAATCTCAACGGTAACTGGCAACCGGCGAAAACCAGCGTTCTGCCTGAAGCGGTGAACGAAGCATTGAGTGGCAGCGTGGCGTGGGATGGTAAAGTGGGCATTGATCTGCCTTATCATGCTGGCGCGACCTATAACGTAGAGATGAACGGCGATCTGAATAATGTGAGTAGTCACTTACCTTCACCGTTAGCCAAACCTGCGGGTGAACCACTAGCGGTAAACGTTAAGGTTGATGGCAATCTCAACAGCTTTGAATTAACCGGACAGGCTGGTGCGGATAACCATTTCAATAGCCGCTGGTTGCTTGGTCAAAAGCTGACGCTCGATCGTGCTATTTGGGCGGCAGACAGTAAAACGCTCCCGCCGTTGCCGGAACAAAGTGGCGTTGAACTCAATATGCCGCCGATGAATGGTGCCGAGTGGCTGGCCCTGTTCCAGAAAGGCGCTGCGGAGAGTGTCGGTGGTGCAGCGAGTTTCCCACAACACATAACGTTACGTACGCCTATGTTGTCACTGGGAAATCAGCAATGGAATAACCTGAGTATTGTTTCGCAACCGACGGCAAATGGCACCCTGGTTGAGGCGCAAGGGCGTGAAATCAACGCCACGCTAGCGATGCGTAATAACGCGCCGTGGCTGGCGAATATCAAATATCTTTATTACAACCCGAGCGTGGCGAAAACTCGTGGTGATTCAACGCCGTCATCACCTTTCCCGACAACGGAGCGCATTAACTTCCGTGGCTGGCCGGACGCACAAATACGATGCACAGAGTGCTGGTTCTGGGGGCAAAAATTCGGTCGCATTGACAGTGATATCACCATTTCTGGCGATACGTTAACGCTGACCAATGGACTGATTGATACTGGTTTCTCGCGGCTTACTGCCGATGGTGAATGGGTTAATAATCCGGAGAATGAACGTACCTCGCTGAAAGGAAAACTGCGCGGGCAGAAAATTGATGCCGCCGCAGAATTTTTTGGTGTCACGACGCCCATACGCCAGTCGTCATTTAATGTGGATTACGATTTACACTGGCGCAAAGCACCCTGGCAACCAGATGAGGCGACGTTGAATGGCATCATTCATACTCAACTGGGTAAAGGCGAAATTACCGAAATCAATACCGGACATGCCGGGCAATTGCTGCGCTTATTGAGCGTTGATGCCCTGATGCGTAAGCTGCGTTTTGATTTCAGAGACACTTTTGGCGAAGGGTTCTATTTTGACTCCATTCGCAGCACCGCGTGGATTAAAGACGGGGTTATGCACACCGACGACACGCTGGTGGATGGCCTGGAGGCGGATATCGCCATGAAAGGGTCGGTAAATCTGGTACGTCGCGACCTGAATATGGAAGCGGTTGTCGCACCAGAGATTTCTGCGACGGTGGGCGTGGCTGCGGCTTTTGCGGTTAACCCCATTGTTGGCGCGGCAGTATTTGCAGCCAGTAAAGTGCTGGGGCCGCTGTGGAGCAAAGTCTCCATTTTGCGCTATCACATTTCGGGTCCGCTGGACGATCCGCAAATCAACGAAGTGTTGCGCCAACCGCGTAAAGAAAAAGCGCAATGATTTGACGAGGGCGCGTAATTGCCCCAATCTCATATGATAATCGTTGCCAAAGGCCAACGAGCCGGAACATAACTGTAGGCCGGATAGGGCGTTCACGCCGCATCCGGCAGCCGTAAAAAATCCTCTACTGCAGTAACTAACGAGTAGCAAAAACGATGAGTCTGAACCTGGTAAGTGAACAATTGCTAGCGGCGAACGGCCTGAAACATCAGGACTTGTTCGCGATCCTCGGTCAACTGGCCGAACGTCGCCTTGATTATGGCGATCTCTATTTTCAGTCGAGCTATCACGAATCCTGGGTTTTAGAAGACCGCATTATTAAAGATGGTTCTTACAACATCGATCAGGGCGTTGGTGTGCGTGCAATCAGTGGTGAAAAAACCGGATTTGCTTACGCTGACCAAATCAGCCTGCTGGCGCTGGAACAGAGTGCGCAAGCGGCGCGCACCATCGTCCGTGATAGTGGTGATGGCAAAGTACAGACGCTGGGCGCGGTAGAGCATAGCCCGTTGTATACCTCGGTAGATCCGCTGCAAAGCATGAGCCGTGAAGAGAAGCTGGATATCCTGCGTCGCGTCGATAAGGTTGCCCGCGAAGCGGACAAGCGCGTACAAGAAGTGACTGCCAGCCTCAGCGGCGTTTATGAATTAATTCTGGTTGCGGCCACCGACGGCACGCTGGCGGCGGATGTTCGTCCGCTGGTGCGTCTTTCCGTGAGCGTTCTGGTCGAAGAAGATGGCAAACGCGAACGCGGTGCCAGTGGCGGCGGCGGTCGTTTTGGTTATGAGTTCTTCCTTGCCGATCTTGACGGCGAAGTCCGTGCGGATGCATGGGCAAAAGAAGCAGTGCGTATGGCGCTGGTCAATCTTTCTGCCGTTGCTGCACCAGCGGGCACCATGCCGGTAGTACTTGGCGCAGGTTGGCCGGGCGTGCTGTTGCATGAAGCGGTAGGTCACGGTCTGGAAGGCGACTTCAACCGCCGCGGCACTTCAGTATTTAGTGGGCAGGTCGGGGAGCTGGTGGCTTCAGAACTGTGTACCGTGGTTGATGACGGCACGATGGTCGATCGCCGTGGTTCGGTGGCGATTGATGACGAAGGTACGCCAGGCCAGTACAACGTGCTGATTGAGAACGGCATTCTGAAAGGCTACATGCAGGATAAACTCAACGCGCGTTTGATGGGGATGACGCCGACTGGCAACGGTCGCCGTGAATCCTACGCCCATCTGCCCATGCCGCGTATGACCAACACCTATATGCTGCCGGGTAAATCGACCCCGCAGGAAATTATTGAATCCGTTGAGTACGGTATCTATGCACCGAACTTTGGTGGCGGTCAGGTGGATATTACATCCGGCAAATTCGTTTTCTCCACTTCAGAAGCGTATCTGATTGAAAACGGTAAAGTAACGAAGCCGGTGAAAGGCGCGACGTTGATTGGTTCCGGTATCGAAACCATGCAGCAGATTTCGATGGTTGGCAACGACCTGAAACTGGATAACGGCGTGGGTGTCTGCGGTAAAGAAGGGCAAAGTTTGCCGGTTGGCGTGGGCCAGCCAACGCTGAAAGTTGATAACCTGACTGTTGGCGGTACTGCGTAATAATTTCATTATTTTCAGAAGGATAATTAATCTTTCTACGTGCACGAACGGTCCCCTCGCTCCTCTGGGGTTAGGGTGAGGGGAACCCGTTGGCACAGGTTTGAACAACGTAACAGTACAATATGAATTACTTCTCTTTCCCGCGCCCATGCATCTCCTGAAACAATTTACCGACCTCAACAAAATAATCCGTCAGCGAGTTGATCACGACCTGTACCTTCAGCGGCAGTTTATCTTTTTCGGTATACAACGCATAAACCGGGCGTGGATCTGACTGGTAACGCGGCAGCAGGATCTCCAGCTCCCCACGATTGATCTCGTTGATCACCCACATCAGCGGCACGTAGGCGATCCCGGCACCCGCCGTCAGCCAGCGCACCAGCGTCATCGGATCATTAGTCACAAATCTTCCTTGTGGGATCAGGCGAGTCGAGATCCCTTCCGGTGCGATCAGTTCAAATTCATTGTCGGGCCGCACGCTGTATTCAAGCCATGAATGACTACTCAAATCGGCGGGTTTTTCCGGTATGCCGTATTGTGTGAGATAGCTTTTCGCGGCGCACACCACCATCGGCATCGCGCCCAGACGGCGGGAAAACAGGCTGGAATCCTGCAACGCGCCGACGCGGATTACCACATCCAGACCATCGGCAATCAGGTCGGGGGCAGGAATTCCGGTAACCAGATTGACGCTCAAACCTGGGTATTCTTTCAGCATTTTTGCTGTCAGCCCGGCGAGAACATTTTGTGCCATAGTTGAAGAACAGCCAATGCGCAGCGTCCCGATGGGGGTGTTATTGAAGGCATACAGTTGCTCATGAACATCCTGCACTTCATGGAGCATCCGACGGCAGCCCTGGTAGTAAATTCTGCCGGCTTCAGTCAGACCAATGCTGCGTGTACTACGGTTTAACAGCTTTACCTGCAACTCATCTTCCAGTTTTGACACCGTCTGACTGATGGACGAAACGCTCATCTGTAGCTGTCTGGCGGCGGCGGTAAAAGAGCCAAATTCAACTACTTTGGCAAACACCGACATGCGTTTTAGTCGTTCCATTATTCACTCTGACTTAAAAGTGATTTAGATCACATAATATAGATAACAGCATAACAGTTACGCTAATATATTAAATATCAATCTACAGCAATGTTGCTCTCGCCCGGCTTTCCATGCCCTTCTCTGCGGCGACAGATGCTGAAAATAATAACGCCTGCTCTCTCTATACAACCAAGGTCGACATGAGTCTGTTTCCCGTTATCGTGGTGTTTGGGCTGTCCTTCCCACCGATATTTTTTGAATTGCTTTTATCACTGGCGATTTTCTGGCTGGTGCGCCGGGTACTTGTGCCAACAGGTATCTACGACTTTGTCTGGCATCCGGCGTTGTTCAACACCGCGCTCTATTGCTGCTTGTTTTATTTGATATCGCGACTGTTCGTTTGAGGTTGAAGTGAAAACACTAATAAGAAAATTCTCCCGTACGGCCATCACGGTCGTATTAGTCATTCTGGCCTTCATCGCAATTTTTAATGCCTGGGTCTATTACACCGAATCCCCGTGGACGCGTGACGCGCGCTTTAGCGCTGATGTCGTTGCGATCGCGCCGGACGTTTCTGGACTCATTACCCAGGTGAATGTTCATGATAACCAGCTGGTGAAAAAAGGACAGGTACTGTTCACCATCGACCAGCCGCGCTATCAAAAGGCGCTTGAGGAAGCGCAAGCCGATGTTGCTTATTATCAGGTACTGGCACAGGAGAAACGCCAGGAGGCCGGACGTCGTAATCGTCTCGGTGTGCAGGCGATGTCTCGCGAAGAGATCGACCAGGCCAACAACGTACTACAAACGGTTCTGCATCAGTTAGCGAAAGCGCAGGCGACCCGCGATCTGGCAAAACTGGATCTTGAACGCACGGTGATCCGCGCGCCAGCGGATGGCTGGGTGACCAACCTCAACGTCTATACCGGTGAGTTTATTACTCGTGGATCAACGGCGGTTGCGCTGGTGAAACAGAACTCTTTCTATGTACTGGCCTATATGGAAGAAACTAAGCTGGAAGGGGTGCGCCCTGGGTATCGTGCAGAGATCACGCCGCTTGGCAGTAACAAAGTGCTGAAAGGGACTGTTGATAGTGTTGCCGCTGGGGTCACCAACGCCAGCAGCACGCGTGACGACAAAGGGATGGCGACCATCGACTCTAACCTTGAATGGGTGCGTTTGGCGCAACGTGTTCCGGTTCGTATTCGTCTCGACAACCAGCAAGAGAACATCTGGCCTGCGGGCACCACTGCTACAGTGGTGGTCACTGGCAAACAAGATCGCGACGAAAGCCAGGATTCGTTCTTCCGTAAAATGGCCCATCGCCTGCGTGAGTTTGGTTAATCACGATGGGTATTTTCTCCATTGCTAACCAACATATTCGCTTTGCGGTAAAACTGGCGACCGCCATTGTACTGGCGCTGTTTGTTGGCTTTCACTTCCAGCTGGAAACGCCACGCTGGGCGGTACTGACAGCGGCGATTGTTGCTGCCGGTCCGGCCTTTGCTGCGGGAGGTGAACCGTATTCTGGCGCTATTCGCTATCGTGGCTTTTTGCGCATCATCGGCACATTTATTGGCTGTATTGCCGGACTGGTGATCATCATTGCGATGATCCGCGCACCATTATTGATGATTCTGGTGTGCTGTATCTGGGCCGGTTTTTGTACCTGGATATCCTCGCTGGTACGAATAGAAAACTCGTATGCGTGGGGGCTGGCCGGTTATACCGCGCTGATCATTGTGATCACCATTCAGCCTGAACCATTGCTTACGCCGCAGTTTGCCGTCGAACGTTGTAGCGAGATCGTTATCGGTATTGTGTGTGCAATTATGGCGGATTTGCTCTTTTCTCCGCGATCGATCAAACAAGAAGTGGATCGAGAGCTGGAAAGTTTGCTGGTCGCGCAATATCAATTAATGCAACTCTGTATCAAGCATGGCGATGGTGAAGTTGTCGATAAAGCCTGGGGCGACCTGGTTCGACGCACCACGGCGCTACAAGGTATGCGCAGCAACCTGAATATGGAATCTTCCCGCTGGGCGCGGGCCAATCGACGTTTAAAAGCGATCAATACGCTATCGCTGACGCTGATTACCCAATCCTGCGAAACTTATCTTATTCAGAATACGCGCCCGGAATTGATCACTGATACTTTCCGCGAATTTTTTGACACACCGGTAGAAACCGCGCAGGACGTCCACAAGCAGCTCAAACGCCTGCGAAGAGTTATCGCCTGGACCGGGGAACGGGAAACGCCTGTCACCATTTATAGCTGGGTCGCGGCGGCAACGCGTTATCAGCTTCTCAAGCGCGGCGTTATCAGTAACACAAAAATCAACGCCACCGAAGAAGAGATCCTGCAAGGCGAACCGGAAGTAAAAGTAGAGTCAGCCGAACGTCATCATGCAATGGTTAACTTCTGGCGAACCACACTTTCCTGCATTCTGGGAACGCTTTTCTGGCTGTGGACGGGCTGGACTTCCGGTAGTGGTGCAATGGTGATGATTGCGGTCGTGACGTCACTGGCAATGCGTTTGCCGAATCCACGCATGGTGGCGATCGACTTTATCTACGGGACGCTGGCCGCGCTGCCGTTAGGGCTGCTCTACTTTTTGGTGATTATCCCTAATACCCATCAGAGCATGTTGCTGCTGTGCATTAGCCTGGCAGTGCTGGGATTCTTCCTCGGTATAGAAGTACAGAAACGGCGACTGGGCTCGATGGGGGCACTGGCCAGCACCATAAATATTATCGTGCTGGATAACCCGATGACTTTCCATTTCAGTCAGTTTCTCGACAGCGCATTAGGGCAAATCGTCGGCTGTGTGCTCGCGTTCACCGTTATTTTGCTGGTGCGGGATAAATCGCGCGACAGGACTGGACGTGTACTGCTTAATCAGTTTGTTTCTGCCGCTGTTTCCGCGATGACTACCAATGTGGCACGTCGTAAAGAGAACCACCTCCCGGCACTTTATCAGCAGCTGTTTTTGCTGATGAATAAGTTCCCAGGGGATTTGCCGAAATTTCGCCTGGCGCTGACGATGATTATCGCCCACCAGCGCCTGCGTGATGCGCCGATCCCGGTTAACGAGGATTTATCGGCGTTTCACCGACAAATGCGCCGCACAGCAGACCATGTGATATCTGCCCGTAGCGATGATAAACGTCGTCGGTACTTTGGTCAGTTGCTGGAAGAACTGGAAATCTACCAGGAAAAGCTACGCATCTGGCAAGCTCCACCGCAGGTGACGGAACCGGTTCATCGGCTGGCGGGGATGCTCCATAAGTATCAACATGCGTTGACCGATAGTTAAGTCAAAACCGACGCCAAAAGCGTCGGTTTTTTCATGGCTATACTTAGCGATGCACGGCAGAACTCGCCGCGAAACGTGACGGTGGCAACAGATGAATATTTATACCTTTGATTTTGATGAGATTGAGAGTCAGGAGGATTTTTATCGTGACTTTAGCCAAACCTTTGGTCTGGCGAAAGATAAGGTACGCGATCTCGACTCACTATGGGATGTGTTAATGAACGATGTCCTGCCGCTACCACTTGAGATTGAATTTGTTCATCTGGGAGAGAAAACGCGTCGCCGTTTTGGCGCGTTAATATTGCTGTTTGATGAGGCAGAGGAAGAGCTGGAAGGGCATTTGCGTTTTAATGTTCGTCATTAGCGCAAAAAAAAGCCCCCGAACCGGGGGCAATATCGTCGGACAAGACGATGAGGGTTTATTTGTACAGTTCAGCCGTAGCGTGCCAGGTGTCACCGCTACGAGCTTCAGTAATCTGGTAGGCCGTTGCGCCTTTCTCTTCCGCTTTTTTGTTCAGCATTTCACGCATATCCATTGGCGAAGACGCCACACCACTTACGGATACGGTCCCGATTGCTTCACGATTTTGTGCTTGTGCAGCATCAATGGAGTCGGCAGCGAATGCACCGAAAGAGAGAACAGAAAGTACGCTTAATGCAGCAACAGTGGTTTTGATTTTCATGATTTTTACCTCGACATAATCTTTTAGCTGGGCCTTTGTTTCGTGACCCATATCACAAAATCAAGTATACACTAATTATTGAACTAATTAATACCACGCTAACTGTTTCAGTTGATACTAAGTGTTAAAAATGTGAATTTTAATAACAAAAAAGTATTAAAAACACGGTTATTTATTATAAATACCAGTTTTTTCAATCAGATAATGAATTTTGCATAATGTGCTTTTTTTACCGTATGTATTCATTGTGTGAATGATATGTCGCGGTAAAACGCACTATTCGTTAAATGAATCGCAGGGGAAAGCAGGGGATTGAGAGGGATAAGCAACATTTTCCCCGCCGTCAGAAACGACGGGGCAGAGATTAAAGCTCCTGGTCGAACAGCTCTAAAATCGCTTCGTACAGGTCTTTGACGGTGAAACCGTTAGCAGGGGTGGTAAAGATGGTGTCATCGCCAGCGATGGTGCCCAGAATACCTTCTGCTTTGCCCAGTGAGTCCAGCAGGCGAGCAATTAACTGCGCCGCGCCAGGGCTGGTATGAATCACGACAACTGCATCGTTGTAGTCGATATCCAGCACCAGATTCTTCAATGGACTGGAGGTGGTTGGTACACCCAGTTCAGCTGGCAGGCAGTAAACCATTTCCATTTTGGCATTGCGTGTACGTACAGCACCAAACTTGGTCAACATCCGCGAGACTTTAGACTGATTAATATTGTCAAAGCCTTGCTCCTGCAACGCGGCGACGATTTCGCCCTGGGAGCTAAATTTCTCTTCTTTAAGTAATGCTTTAAATGCTTTAACTAGTTCTTCTTGCTTAGCCGAGCTTCGCATAAGTCACCCGATATGGTGGTTGATACAACATTATTGTGCATACAGATGAATTTTTATGCAAACAGTCAGCCCTGAAGAAGGCTGAAATAATGTTATGAAAGAGCGGGATTTTATCAAATTTCGTTATTGAGAAACATGCCTGCGTCACGGCATGCAAATTCTGCTTAAAAGTAAATTAATTGTTATCAAATTGATGTTGTTTTGGCTGAACGGTAGGGTATATTGTCACCACCTGTTGGAATGTTGCGCTAATGCATAAGCGACTGTTAATTACGTAAGTTAGGTTCCTGATTACGGCAATTAAATGCATAAACGCTAAACTTGCGTGACTACACATTCTTGAGATGTGGTCATTGTAAACGGCAATTTTGTGGATTAAGGTCGCGGCAGCGGAGCAACATATCTTAGTTTATCAATATAATAAGGAGTTTAGGATGAAAGTCGCAGTCCTCGGCGCTGCTGGCGGTATTGGCCAGGCGCTTGCACTACTGTTAAAAACCCAACTGCCTTCAGGTTCAGAACTCTCTCTGTATGATATCGCTCCAGTGACTCCCGGTGTGGCTGTCGATCTGAGCCATATCCCTACTGCTGTGAAAATCAAAGGTTTTTCTGGTGAAGATGCGACTCCGGCGCTGGAAGGCGCAGATGTCGTTCTTATCTCTGCAGGTGTAGCGCGTAAACCGGGTATGGATCGTTCCGACCTGTTTAACGTTAACGCCGGCATCGTGAAAAACCTGGTACAGCAAGTTTCGAAAACCTGCCCGAAAGCGTGCATTGGTATTATCACTAACCCGGTTAACACCACAGTTGCGATTGCTGCTGAAGTGCTGAAAAAAGCCGGTGTTTATGACAAAAACAAACTGTTCGGCGTTACCACGCTGGATATCATTCGTTCCAACACCTTTGTTGCGGAACTGAAAGGCAAACAGCCAGGCGAAGTTGAAGTGCCGGTTATTGGCGGTCACTCTGGTGTTACCATTCTGCCGCTGCTGTCACAGGTTCCTGGCGTTAGTTTTACCGAGCAGGAAGTGGCTGATCTGACCAAACGTATCCAGAACGCAGGTACTGAAGTGGTTGAAGCGAAAGCCGGTGGCGGGTCTGCAACCCTGTCTATGGGCCAGGCAGCTGCACGTTTTGGTCTGTCTCTGGTACGCGCACTGCAGGGCGAACAAGGCGTTGTCGAATGTGCCTATGTTGAAGGCGACGGTCAGTACGCACGTTTCTTCTCTCAACCGCTGCTGCTGGGTAAAAACGGCGTGGAAGAGCGTAAATCTATCGGTACCCTGAGCGCATTTGAACAGAGCGCACTGGAAGGTATGCTGGATACGCTGAAGAAAGATATCGCCCTGGGCGAAGAGTTCGTTAATAAGTAATTAATTAGCGAATAATAAAAAACCGGAGCACAGACTCCGGTTTTTTGTTTTGAGCACTCGACTTAATTGGTTGCCGGATATTCCTGAATGGTGACCTGCAGCGTTAACTGCTTATCATCACGCATCACTACAACCGGGATCACCGAACCAGGGCGAATTTCTGCCACCTGATCCATCGTCTCCAGAGCAGAGATGGCCGGTTTGTTATCCACCGAAATAATCAGATCGTTGACCTGAATACCCGCATTCGCCGCCGGGCCGTCAGGTGACACTTCATTAACCACGATCCCTTGCAGTTGATCTATACCACCGCCCTGCGCGTGCAGTGGTGCGATCTCGCGTCCGCCGATACCAATGTAGCCGCGGATCACGCGACCATCGCGGATCAGCTTATCCATAATTTTGGTTGCTAACTGGAAAGGAATCGCAAAGCCGATACCTTCCGGCGTTTCGCCATCGTTACTCTTATCAAACGACAGCGTGTTAATGCCCATCAGTTCTCCCAGCGAGTTCACCAGCGCGCCGCCAGAGTTACCGTGGTTAATGGAAGCATCGGTTTGCAGGAAGTTTTGCCGCCCGGTCGGGTTCAGACCGATTCGACCCGTAGCACTAATAATCCCCTGGGTAATGGTCTGCCCGAGGTTGTACGGGTTACCGATCGCCAGTACCACGTCGCCAATGTGCGGTACGCGACGTGCATTGATCGGAATGGTAGGTAAACCGCCAGTGGCATTAATTTTAAGTACCGCCAGATCGGTTAGAGAGTCAGATCCCACCAGCAATGCTTCAAATACACGTCCATCCTGTAAGGCGACGATGATCTGATCGGCGTCGTTGATTACGTGTTTATTGGTGATGATATAACCGCGTTGATCCATGATTACACCGGATCCCAGGGTGCGGATCTCAAGCTGGTTGTGAGAGTTGGTGTTCAAACCACGGTTGTAAACGTTAACCACCGCTGGCGCGGCGCGGCGAACCGCCAGATTATAGCTGGCAGGCGTCTCATCGGTACTGTCAAATTGCGGAGTGGAAAGCGGGTTAAGGCTGCGCAGCGAAGGCATGGCAACCAGCAGAATAGCGCCGACAATTAATCCAATCGCAACGGAACGTAAGAGCTTCACAAACATGATGGAGGCGTCATTAAAAAAGGGAACGGCAGCAGCATACCACGAGTTAACCGGACATCACACGTAAGCCTGATGCCCGGTTTACGACATTAACGCATCAGCAGATAGATGCTTTCATTGCCGCGTACAATTTGCAGGGCGATGATGGCCGGTTTTGCCGCCAGCACTTTACGCATTTCAGCAATCGAGTTCACCCGATCGCGGTTGACGCCAATGATCACATCGTCTTTTTGCAAGCCAGCCTGAGCAGCTGGGCTTCCTTTGACAACTTCATCGATTTTAATACCTTTGCCGCCATCTTTTAGCTGACCATCGCTCAACGTTGCACCTTCCAGCGCTGGCGTGATCATTTCAGCGCTGGCCGACGAAGAGGTGCTGGTATCGAGCGTCACTTCTACTTCCAGTGGTTTGCCGTTACGCAGCAGGCCAAGCTTCACTTTCGTGCCCGGCTCGGTGGTCGCGATACGAGAGCGCAACTCAGCAAAGCTATTCAGCGGTTTGCCGTTGAGGCTGGTAATAATATCGCCCGCTTTGACGCCCGCTTTTGCCGAGCCAGAACCTGGCAACACTTCGCTGACAAACGCGCCACGCTGCACGTCAAGGTTGAAGGCTTTGGCGATATCGGCACTCATCTCGGTGCCTTTGATGCCTAACAAACCGCGTTTGATTTCACCAAAGTCGATAAGCTGCTGCGCCAGTGTTCGCGCCATATTACTGGGGATGGCAAATCCAATCCCGACGCTCCCGCCGCCAGGCGCAAGGATTGCAGTGTTGATGCCAATTAACTCACCGTTAAGGTTTAATAGTGCACCGCCGGAGTTACCGCGGTTAATGGAAGCATCTGTCTGGATAAAGTTTTCCAGACCTTCAAGATTCAACCCGCTGCGGCCTAATGCGGAAACAATGCCAGAGGTGGCGGTTTGCCCAAGGCCAAATGGGTTACCGACCGCTACGGCAAAATCACCGACGCGCAATTTATCGGAGTCGGCAATAGCGATTTGCGTTAATTTGCTCGGGTTTTGAATTTGTAACAGGGCGATATCGCTCTGGTCATCGCTACCAATCAGTTTTGCATCAAACTCGCGCCCATCATTGAGCTGAATACTGATTTTCTGTGCCTGATTAATCACATGGTTGTTGGTCAGCACATAGCCTTTACTGGCGTTGATGATGACACCGGAGCCTAAACCTTCGAAGGGTTGTGCAGGTTGATCCGGTAAATCATCACCAAAAAACTTTTTGAATTCTTCCGGGATTTTCTGTCCCTGACTGGCCGTTCCTTCCACCCGTACGCTCACCACTGCCGGAAGCACTTTTTCCAGCATTGGAGCCAGACTGGGGAGAGGGGCCTGATCGGCAACCTGGCCTGGAATCGACGCGACGGCCTGAAATGACGCCGAGAGAGTTAACCCGACACTTAACGCTAATGCACTCAACAGCTGGGTTTGTTTTTTCATTATTCCTGCTCTCGTACCTGAATGATAAGAAAAGAGATTCAAAACAGTTTGATGTTATTGAATTTTCAGACGGCTAACAATGAGACACCAGATTAAATGATAGTCGGGGAGGGAGAGAAGAGGAGGGCGCAATGGCTGCGCCCGAAAAATAAATTAGTCGCGCTTCGCGCCAGTACGCAGCAGGCCGGATGCGCCTTCAGAATAGTCGCGAGGCATCTGCACCGGTGCCTGATCGTTGCTGGCTTCAGACTCTGCCAGACGATTACGGAACGGGTTTGCTTCTGCAGACAGTTCCGGCAGCAGGCTGCTGGAGCTTTTCGCCATGTGCTGATACAGCTGGCGATAGTCGTGCGCCATGGTATCCAGTAATTCCGCGCTGCGGGCAAAGTGGCTAACCAGCTCTTCGCGATACTCGTCCAGTTCAGCTTTATTCTTTTCCAGTTCGTACTGCAACGCCTGTTGCTGGCGTAGTTTACGATTACCAAAACGCATGGCCACAGCACCAATAATGATGCCGACGACTAACCCAATTAGCGCATATTCCCAGGTCATGAACATCTCCCGTTGTCTTTTGTTTCCGTAGGGTGTTGGCTTCAGGCTCCATGCCTGCGGCTGATTATGCCACTATAACCGTTAATTCCACAGAAGTGGAATCCCGACTGCATATCGCGTAGTGTAGAACGGCCTTTTTTTCGTCAACCGTGAACAACGGCGCACCGATTATTCAAGGAATAACAATAAGATCATGCAAAGCGTTACCCCAACATCGCAATACCTGAAGGCGCTCAATGAAGGCAGCCATCAACCCGACGACGTTCAAAAAGAGGCCGTCAGCCGCCTGGAAATTATTTATCAGGAACTCATCAATAGCACGCCACCAGCCCCCAGGACGAGTGGGCTAATGGCGCGGGTCGGTAAGCTGTGGGGTAAACGCGAAGACACAAAGCATACGCCAGTGCGTGGCTTATATATGTGGGGCGGTGTAGGACGCGGGAAAACCTGGCTGATGGACCTTTTCTATCAAAGCCTGCCGGGAGAGCGGAAACAGCGCCTGCACTTTCACCGTTTTATGCTGCGGGTGCATGAAGAGCTAACTGCCTTACAGGGGCAGACCGATCCGCTGGAAATTATTGCCGATCGCTTTAAAGCCGAAACTGACGTGCTCTGTTTTGACGAATTTTTTGTTTCTGATATTACCGACGCCATGCTACTTGGCGGTCTGATGAAAGCCCTGTTCGCCCGCGGCATTACCCTGGTAGCGACGTCAAATATTCCGCCGGATGAACTTTATCGAAATGGCCTGCAACGTGCGCGTTTTCTGCCTGCAATCGATGCCATTAAACAGCATTGTGATGTAATGAACGTGGACGCTGGTGTTGATTATCGACTGCGTACACTCACTCAGGCGCATCTGTGGCTTTCGCCACTCAACGATGAAACCCGGGCGCAGATGGATAAACTATGGTTGGCGCTGGCGGGGGCGAAACGAGAAAATTCACCGACGTTAGAAATCAACCATCGGCCATTGGCGACAATGGGCGTCGAGAACCAGACGCTGGCGGTCTCTTTTACTACGCTGTGCGTCGACGCCCGCAGTCAGCATGACTATATTGCGCTCTCACGTCTCTTTCATACGGTCATGTTGTTTGATGTACCAGTTATGACGCGGTTGATGGAGAGCGAAGCGCGGCGCTTTATTGCGCTGGTGGATGAGTTTTACGAGCGCCATGTCAAATTAGTGGTGAGTGCAGAAGTGCCGCTGTATGAAATTTATCAGGGCGATCGGCTGAAGTTTGAGTTCCAGCGTTGCCTGTCACGTCTGCAAGAGATGCAAAGCGAAGAGTATCTGAAGCGCGAGCATTTGGCGGGTTAAAACCTGTCACAAATCACAAAAAGGGGTCGATCTTTGACCCCGACTTCTCTATAATCCTGCGACCCCACGTTACAAGAAAGTTTTTTTCCCAAAACTTTTTGTGTGCTGGCATAGGCTATTCGAAGGGGTAGGTTTGCCGGACTTTGTCGTGTGAACCTCAACAATTGAAGACGTTTGGGTGTTCACCAACGTGTAACTATTTATTGGGTAAGCTTTTAATGAAAACTTTTACAGCTAAACCAGAAACCGTAAAACGCGACTGGTATGTTGTTGACGCGACCGGTAAAACTCTGGGCCGTCTGGCTACTGAACTGGCTCGTCGCCTGCGCGGTAAGCACAAAGCGGAATACACTCCGCACGTAGATACCGGTGATTACATCATCGTTCTGAACGCTGACAAAGTTGCTGTAACCGGCAACAAGCGTACTGACAAAGTGTACTATCACCACACCGGCCACATCGGTGGTATCAAACAAGCGACCTTTGAAGAGATGATTGCTCGCCGTCCTGAGCGTGTGATTGAAATCGCGGTTAAAGGCATGTTGCCAAAAGGCCCGCTGGGTCGTGCTATGTTCCGTAAACTGAAAGTTTACGCGGGTAACGAGCACAACCACGCGGCACAGCAACCGCAAGTTCTTGACATCTAATCGGGATTATAGGCAATGGCTGAAAATCAATACTACGGCACTGGTCGCCGCAAAAGTTCCGCAGCTCGCGTTTTCATCAAACCGGGCAACGGTAAAATCGTAATCAACCAACGTTCTCTGGAACAGTACTTCGGTCGTGAAACTGCTCGCATGGTAGTTCGTCAGCCGCTGGAACTGGTCGACATGGTTGAGAAACTGGACCTGTACATCACCGTTAAAGGTGGTGGTATCTCTGGTCAGGCTGGTGCGATCCGTCACGGTATCACCCGCGCTCTGATGGAATACGACGAGTCCCTGCGTTCTGAACTGCGTAAAGCTGGCTTCGTTACTCGTGACGCTCGTCAGGTTGAACGTAAGAAAGTCGGTCTGCGTAAAGCACGTCGTCGTCCGCAGTTCTCCAAACGTTAATTGGCTTCTGCTCCGGCAGAAAACAATTTGCGAAAAAACCCGCTTCGGCGGGTTTTTTTATGGTTAAATTCTGAATCAGCGTAAAAATTGGAAAGTTGCTTTTTGCTACCGTCTGACAGACAGGCAAAACAAAAACCACATCGCCAATAAGGGACTAAGTCAACTATTTCAGACTAAAGCGCATCTCTTTTTCCCCATTTCCGGCATCGACTCACCACAAAGGTCGCAAAATCTGGTAAACTATCATCCAATTTTCTGCCCAAATGTCGGGTATTGCTCATTTTTTGTTTGATTTTCGAACAAAGAGAGTCGTTCCTTACTGGGTAACACAACTTCTGACTGGCCACCTGGTGGCTGGTAGCAGTAAAAATTCTGACTATACCTGGAGGTTTTCATGGCTGTCGCTGCCAACAAACGTTCGGTAATGACGCTGTTTTCCGGTCCTACTGACATCTATAGCCATCAGGTCCGCATTGTGCTGGCTGAGAAAGGTGTAAGTTTCGAGATCGAACACGTGGAAAAGGACAATCCGCCTCAGGATCTGATTGACCTCAACCCGAATCAGAGCGTTCCGACCCTGGTGGATCGTGAGCTGACCCTGTGGGAATCTCGCATCATTATGGAATATCTGGATGAGCGTTTCCCGCATCCGCCACTGATGCCTGTTTACCCGGTAGCTCGCGGTGAAAGCCGTCTGTACATGCATCGCATCGAAAAAGACTGGTACACGCTGATGAACACCATCATCAACGGTTCAGCTTCTGAAGCAGATGCCGCACGTAAGCAACTGCGCGAAGAACTGCTGGCGATTGCGCCGGTCTTCGGTCAGAAGCCGTACTTCCTGAGCGATGAGTTCAGCCTGGTCGATTGCTATCTTGCTCCGCTGCTGTGGCGTCTGCCGCAACTGGGCATCGAGTTCAGCGGCCCGGGTGCGAAAGAGCTGAAAGGCTATATGACCCGCGTCTTTGAGCGTGACTCTTTCCTTGCTTCTTTAACTGAAGCAGAACGTGAAATGCGTCTGGGCCGGAGTTAATCTGTATGGATTTGTCACAGCTAACACCACGTCGTCCCTATCTGCTGCGTGCATTCTATGAGTGGTTGCTGGATAACCAGCTCACGCCGCACTTGGTGGTGGATGTGACGCTCCCTGGCGTGCAGGTTCCTATGGAATATGCGCGTGACGGGCAAATCGTACTCAACATTGCGCCGCGTGCTGTCGGCAATCTGGAACTGGCGAATGATGAGGTACGCTTTAACGCGCGCTTTGGCGGCATTCCGCGTCAGGTTTCTGTGCCGCTGGCTGCCGTGCTGGCTATCTACGCCCGTGAAAATGGCGCAGGCACGATGTTTGAGCCTGAAGCTGCCTACGATGAAGATACCAGCATCATGAATGATGAAGAGGCATCGGCAGACAACGAAACCGTTATGTCGGTTATTGATGGCGACAAGCCAGATCACGATGATGACACTCATCCTGACGATGAACCTCCGCAGCCACCACGCGGTGGTCGACCGGCATTACGCGTTGTGAAGTAATACAAAAACAGGCCCTGGTGGCCTGTTTTGTCTTTTAATGGCTTAATAAAATAGCGTGATTGTGGCAATCATATTCACCACGAAACCGACTGCCATGGGGATCGCTGTTCGCTTCACCACCGCAAAAGGCGAAACGCCTGCAATTCCTGACGTAACGACCACCACCGCAGTAATCGGCGAAACCGCGCGCGCTAGCGTCGTGGCAAAATGCATCGGCATAATCATTACAACCGCTGGTACATGTAGTCCGGCTGCGATATTCGGAATAAGACTGGCAAATGACATAAACGGCGCATTGCCAGAGCCCATCACAATGGCACAAATGGCAATGACTAGCGCCATAATAATCATCACGCCAATACCGCCCAGACCAGAATGCTCCGCACCCCTGATAACCGCATCAACAGTGCCAATCGTCGTTAAGCCTTTCGCAAATATTTCACCCGCGACCACCAGCGTTACCACGTTGGCAAACTGCGTACCCATGCCGTCAAAAAACGCCTGCACATCGTCCATTGTTTCGCGCAAGTTATGCTTGCGGAAGAACTCAACAAACATCGTCACCGTCAAACTCAGTAACATCACCACCACCAGATGCAGTTCTGACTGCATCAGCCCGATGTGGGCGAGGAACAGCGAGCCGAGCATCAAGATTAACGGCATCACAGGTAAAATGGCGTAATAGAGCGGCGGGACATTATCGAGAGCTTTTAGCTCTGCCTGTTCGTGATTGATATTTTTATCTTTTTTGTCAAAAGCGCGTTGCACGAAAAAGTGGGAGATCGCCACCGAGATAATGACGCAAGAGGCGACCGGAAGCTGGTAGTGGAAGAAGTAAGTGGCAATTTTCATTCCCGCGACCTGGGCTGCAAAAATGGAGTTCGTTTCCAGAATCCCCCACTCAATGGACATCGTGGTTGCGATAACCGCCACCGCAGAGAGGCGACTTACTCCCAGACTCACCAGCGTCGGAAATAAGGTGACCATCAGCAACATACCCAGGCCGGAGGCGCTGGTAATAAACTGCGCCATGATTTGGCCGATGACGTAAGTTGCCGACAGAATAATATACGGCGAGCGAATGAGTTTTAACGGGCGGCTTAGCAAGCTCACCATCGCGCGACTGGCTCCTGTGCGCTCCATGTAGCGGGCATAACCGCCCACCGCCATAATCGACAGCCCCAATCCGGCAATGCGGTTGGACAGCATGCGCAGGATTTCATTATAAATATCGACGATCAAGTAGCCGCTGCTTTTGGCGGGATCGAGTACACCACCGAACCCTAACCAGACACCGCACATCATCAGGAAGATACCTGCGGCAGCCAGCACCACCTGAGGTTTGTAGTTTTTCAGGATCAAATAGCCCATCGTAATTAATACGATGACAGATATAATTATGCCGAACATTGTTGAACTCCGTGTCAAAAGAAAACGGTCAATCCCATAAACGGCAGATTGAAAACAATGATGTTATATTTTTTGCAAGTCTATTTATGGTGCGGATGTCGTGTTTTTAATTGTAGGTGAGGTGGTTTTTCATTAAAAAATATGCGCTTATGATTATTTTGTAAGAACACATTCATAATATTCATAATGCTCGTGAATAGTCTTATGAATAATTCAAACGGGATGTTTTTATCTGCGTTACATTAATTTTTCGCAATAGTTAATTATTCCGTTAATTATGGTAATGATGAGGCACAAAGAGAAAAACCTGCCATTTTCCCCTACTTTCAATCCTGTGATAGGATGTCACTGATGATGTTAATCACACTGACCTTACAGAATGGGCCTTATGAACGCATTTGATTCGCAAACCGAAGATTCTTCACCTGCAATTGGTC
Organism: uncultured Escherichia sp.; assembly: GCF_948475835.1. Classification (NCBI taxonomy): domain Bacteria; kingdom Pseudomonadati; phylum Pseudomonadota; class Gammaproteobacteria; order Enterobacterales; family Enterobacteriaceae; genus Escherichia; species uncultured Escherichia sp. The sequence continues at coordinate 48,712 of NZ_CAOLGM010000001.1, forward strand.
GCAACTTGCGTAGCCGCCCGCTGGCGCGTAAAAAACTCTCCGAAATGGTGGAAGAAGAGCTGGAACAGATGATCCGCCGTCGTGAATTTGGCGAAGGTGAACAATTACCGTCTGAACGCGAACTGATGGCGTTCTTTAACGTCGGGCGTCCTTCTGTGCGCGAAGCGCTGGCAGCGTTAAAACGCAAAGGTCTGGTGCAAATAAACAACGGCGAACGCGCTCGCGTCTCGCGTCCTTCTGCGGACACTATCATCGGTGAGCTTTCCGGCATGGCGAAAGATTTCCTTTCTCATCCTGGTGGGATTGCCCATTTCGAACAATTACGTCTGTTCTTTGAATCCAGCCTGGTGCGCTATGCGGCTGAACACGCCACCGATGAGCAAATCGATTTGCTGGCAAAAGCACTGGAAATCAACAGTCAGTCGCTGGATAACAACGCGGCATTCATTCGTTCAGACGTTGATTTCCACCGCGTGCTGGCGGAGATCCCAGGTAACCCAATCTTCATGGCGATCCACGTTGCCCTGCTCGACTGGCTAATCGCCGCACGTCCAACCGTGGCTGATCAGGCTCTGCACGAGCATAACAACGTTAGCTATCAACAGCATATTGCGATCGTTGACGCGATCCGCCGCCACGATCCTGACGAAGCCGATCGTGCGTTGCAATCGCATCTCAACAGCGTCTCTGCTACCTGGCACGCCTTCGGTCAGACCACCAACAAAAAGAAATAATGCCACTTTAGTGAAGCAGATCGCATTATAAGCTTTCTGTATGGGGTGTTGCTTAATTGATCTGGTATAACAGGTATAAAGGTATATCGTTTATCAGACAAGCATCACTTCAGAGGTATTTATGGCAACGAATTTACGTGGCGTAATGGCTGCACTCCTGACTCCTTTTGACCAACAACAAGCACTGGATAAAGCGAGTCTGCGTCGCCTGGTTCAGTTCAATATTCAGCAGGGCATCGACGGTTTATACGTGGGTGGTTCGACCGGCGAGGCCTTTGTACAAAGCCTTTCCGAGCGTGAACAGGTACTGGAAATCGTCGCCGAAGAGGCGAAAGGTCAGATTAAACTCATCGCCCACGTCGGTTGCGTCAGCACCGCCGAAAGCCAACAACTTGCGGCATCGGCTAAACGTTATGGCTTCGATGCCGTCTCCGCCGTCACGCCGTTCTACTATCCTTTCAGCTTTGAAGAACACTGCGATCACTATCGGGCAATTATTGATTCGGCGGATGGTTTGCCGATGGTGGTGTACAACATTCCAGCCCTGAGTGGGGTAAAACTGACCCTGGATCAGATCAACACACTTGTTACGTTGCCTGGCGTAGGTGCGCTGAAACAGACCTCTGGCGATCTCTATCAGATGGAGCAGATCCGTCGTGAACATCCTGATCTGGTGCTCTATAACGGTTACGACGAAATCTTCGCCTCTGGTCTTCTGGCGGGCGCTGATGGTGGTATCGGTAGTACCTACAACATCATGGGCTGGCGTTATCAGGGGATTGTGAAGGCGCTGAAAGAAGGCGATATCCAGACCGCGCAGAAGCTGCAAACCGAATGTAATAAAGTCATTGATTTACTGATCAAAACGGGCGTATTCCGCGGCCTGAAAACTGTCCTGCATTATATGGATGTCGTTTCTGTGCCGCTGTGCCGCAAACCGTTTGGTCCGGTAGATGAAAAATATCTGCCAGAACTGAAGGCGCTGGCCCAGCAGTTGATGCAAGAGCGCGGGTGAGTTGTTTCCCCTCGCTCGCCCCTACCGGGTGAGGGGAAATAAACGCATCTGTACCCTACAATTTTCATACCAAAGCGTGTGGGCATCGCCCACCGCGGGAGACTCACAATGAGTACTACAACCCAGAATATCCCGTGGTATCGCCATCTCAATCGTGCACAATGGCGGGCATTTTCCGCTGCCTGGTTGGGATATCTGCTTGACGGTTTTGATTTCGTTTTAATCGCCCTGGTACTCACCGAAGTACAGGGTGAATTCGGGCTGACGACGGTGCAGGCGGCAAGTCTGATCTCCGCAGCCTTTATCTCTCGCTGGTTCGGCGGCCTGATGCTCGGCGCTATGGGTGACCGCTACGGGCGTCGTCTGGCAATGGTCACCAGCATCGTTCTCTTCTCGGCCGGGACGCTGGCCTGCGGCTTTGCGCCAGGCTACATCACCATGTTTATCGCTCGTCTGGTCATCGGCATGGGGATGGCGGGTGAATACGGTTCCAGCGCCACCTATGTCATTGAAAGCTGGCCAAAACATCTGCGTAACAAAGCCAGTGGTTTTTTGATTTCAGGCTTCTCTGTGGGGGCCGTCGTTGCCGCTCAGGTCTATAGCCTGGTGGTTCCGGTCTGGGGTTGGCGTGCGCTGTTCTTTATCGGCATTTTGCCAATCATCTTTGCTCTCTGGCTGCGTAAAAACATCCCGGAAGCGGAAGACTGGAAAGAGAAACACGCAGGTAAAGCACCAGTACGCACAATGGTGGATATTCTCTACCGTGGTGAACATCGCATTGCCAATATCGTAATGACACTGGCGGCGGCTACTGCGCTGTGGTTCTGCTTCGCCGGTAACCTGCAAAATGCTGCAATCGTCGCTGTTCTCGGGCTGTTATGCGCCGCAATCTTTATCAGCTTTATGGTGCAAAGTACGGGTAAACGCTGGCCAACGGGCGTAATGCTGATGGTGGTCGTGTTGTTTGCTTTCCTCTACTCATGGCCGATTCAGGCGCTGCTGCCAACGTATCTGAAAACCGATCTGGCTTATAACCCGCATACTGTCGCCAATGTGCTGTTCTTTAGTGGCTTTGGCGCGGCCGTGGGATGCTGCGTAGGTGGCTTCCTCGGTGACTGGCTGGGAACCCGCAAAGCGTACGTTTGTAGCCTGCTGGCCTCGCAGCTGCTGATTATTCCGGTATTTGCGATTGGCGGCGCAAACGTCTGGGTGCTCGGTCTGTTACTGTTCTTCCAGCAAATGCTTGGACAAGGGATCGCCGGGATCTTACCGAAACTGATTGGCGGTTATTTCGATACCGACCAGCGTGCAGCGGGCCTGGGCTTTACCTACAACGTTGGCGCATTGGGCGGCGCACTGGCCCCAATCATCGGCGCGTTGATCGCTCAACGTCTGGATCTGGGTACTGCGCTGGCATCGCTCTCGTTCAGTCTGACGTTCGTGGTGATCCTGCTGATTGGTCTGGATATGCCTTCCCGCGTTCAGCGTTGGCTGCGCCCGGAAGCATTGCGTACTCATGACGCTATCGACGGCAAACCATTTAGCGGTGCCGTGCCATTTGGCAGCGCCAAAAACGATTTAGTCAAAACCAAAAGTTAATCCTGTTGCCCGGTCTATGTACCGGGCCTTTCGCTAAGGGAAGATGTATGTCGTTACTTGCACAACTGGATCAAAAAATCGCTGCTAACGGTGGCCTGATTGTCTCCTGCCAGCCGGTTCCGGACAGTCCGCTCGATAAACCCGAAATCGTCGCCGCCATGGCATTAGCGGCAGAGCAGGCGGGCGCGGTTGCCATTCGCATTGAAGGTGTGGCAAATCTGCAAGCCACGCGTGCGGTGGTGAGCGTGCCAATTATCGGGATTGTGAAACGCGATCTGGAGGATTCTCCGGTACGCATCACGGCCTATATTGAAGATGTCGATGCGCTGGCGCAGGCGGGCGCGGACATTATCGCCATTGACGGCACCGACCGCCCGCGTCCGGTGCCTGTTGAAACGCTGCTGGCACGTATTCACCATCACGGTTTACTGGCGATGACCGACTGCTCAACGCCGGAAGACGGCCTGGCATGCCAAAAGCTGGGAGCCGAAATTATTGGCACTACGCTTTCTGGCTATACCACGCCTGAAACGCCAGAAGAGCCGGATCTGGCGCTGGTGAAAACGTTGAGCGACGCCGGATGTAGGGTGATTGCCGAAGGGCGTTACAACACGCCTGCTCAGGCGGCAGATGCGATGCGCCACGGCGCGTGGGCGGTGACGGTCGGTTCTGCCATTACGCGTCTTGAACACATTTGTCAGTGGTACAACACAGCGATGAAAAAGGCGGTGCTATGACCACGCTGGCGATTGATATCGGCGGTACTAAACTTGCCGCCGCGCTGATTGGCGCTGACGGGCAGATCCGCGATCGTCGTGAACTTCCTACGCCAGCCAGCCAGACACCAGAAGCCTTGCGTGATGCCTTATCCGCATTAGTCTCTCCGTTGCAAGCTCATGCGCAGCGGGTTGCCATCGCTTCAACCGGGATTATTCGCGACGGCAGCTTGCTGGCGCTGAATCCGCATAATCTTGGTGGATTGCTACACTTTCCGTTAGTCAAAACGCTGGAACAACTTACCGATTTGCCGACCATTGCCATTAACGACGCGCAGGCTGCAGCATGGGCGGAGTATCAGGCGCTGGAAGGCGATGTAACCGAGATGGTGTTTATCACCGTTTCCACTGGCGTCGGCGGCGGTGTAGTGAGCGGCGGCAAACTGCTTACCGGCCCTGGCGGTCTGGCGGGGCATATCGGGCATACGCTTGCCGATCCACACGGCCCGGTCTGTGGCTGTGGACGCACAGGTTGCGTGGAGGCGATTGCTTCTGGTCGCGGCATTGCGGCGGCAGCGCAGGGTGAACTGGCGGGCGCGGATGCGAGAACTATTTTCACACGCGCCGGGCAGGGCGACGAGCAGGCGCAGCAGCTGATTCACCGCTCCGCACGTACGCTTGCAAGGCTGATCGCTGATATTAAAGCCACAACTGATTGCCAGTGCGTGGTGGTCGGTGGCAGCGTTGGGCTGGCAGAAGGGTATCTGGCGCTGGTGGAAACGTATCTGGCGCAGGAGCCAGCGGCATTTCATGTTGATTTACTGGCGGCGCACTACCGCCACGATGCAGGTTTACTTGGGGCTGCGCTGTTGGCCCAGGGCGAAAAATTATGATGATGGGTGAAGTACAGTCATTACCGTCTGCTGGGTTACATCCTGCGTTACAGGACGCGTTAACGCTGGCATTAGCTGCCAGACCGCAAGAAAAAGCGCCGGGTCGTTACGAATTACAGGGCGACAATATCTTTATGAATGTCATGACGTTTAACACTCAATCGCCCGTCGAGAAAAAAGCGGAATTGCACGAGCAATACATTGATATCCAACTGTTATTAAACGGTGAGGAACGGATTCTGTTTGGCATGGCAGGCACTGCGCGCCAGTGTGAAGAGTTCCACCATGAGGATGATTATCAGCTTTGCAGCACCATTGATAACGAGCAAGCCATCATCTTAAAACCGGGAATGTTCGCCGTGTTTATGCCAGGTGAACCGCATAAACCAGGATGCGTTGTCGGCGAGCCTGGAGAGATTAAAAAGGTTGTGGTGAAGGTTAAGGCTGATTTAATGGCTTAAAACTTAGTTCGTTTTAAAGATTCTGCAGACACTGTCTGCAGAATTCGAAACCGCTGAAATTAACGGCGTCTATAGCCTTCCTCTAGCACCGCCTGTGTTCGAACGAGTTCATCTGCGAGTCGTTTCTCATCAGGTAGTTGCATCTTATATTCGCTTGCCAGAACGGTGTTAGGCAAACCTGCCAGAGCATAATGTGCTTCTCCGGCTCCTTTCTCTGCACAGAGAACCAGACCGATGGGCGGATTTTCATCCGGTAGCGTCCAGTGCTCTTTGGCGTAGTTGAGATACATATTCATCTGTCCGGCATCGCTATAGCTGAATTTGCCCACTTTTAGATCGACGATTAGTAGGCAGCGTAAACGGCGGTGGAAAAACAGCAGATCGACACGAAACCAGTTGTCATCAATGCGTAATCTTCGCTGCCGACCAACAAAGGCAAAATCATCCCCAAGTTCCAGCATGAAATCCATCAGGTGGTTGATCAGCGCCTCCTCGAAATCAGATTCTGAATATTCATCTTTCAATTCCAGAAATTCGAGCACAAAGGGATCGCGTATCGCCTGTTGCGGAAGAATATGCGTCTCGGTAGGAGCGTGTTGTTGCAGCATGGCTGATTTGTCATGTGACAGTAGTGTTCGCTCATAAAATTGGGTCGCAATTTGCCGTTCTAGCTGGCGAACAGACCAGCCACAGCGGAGCGTCTCTTTTTCATAAAAGCTGCGGGCGTCAGCGTTTTTAACGGAAAGTAAACGGACGTAGGTGGACCAGGGCAGGGGGAAAGATTTGGCAGACAGCGTCTGCCAAATCTTTGCCGATGGGAATTCTGCAGATGGTGTCTGCGGAATTCCCAATGGTGTTAATTCGCCAGACACTGTCTGGCGAATTTCAACATGTTGAAAAAAGAGGTAAAAAAGCCTCATTTGGCGTAAGTTTTTTGCAGAGAACCCACGCTTATACCTTAGACTTAAATCCTTTGATAGTCGCTTGATTAGCTGCGCACCATACGCAGCCCTGGCCTCGCCACCTTGTTCAAATTCGACAATTCGTCGGCCAATTTCCCAGTATGTCGCGGTCATCAGCGCGTTAACGCTACGTACCGTTTCCGTCCGGGCGCTATCGACCAGATGAATAATACCGTCGTGGATTTGCTGGTAGCCTGTTGAGGTTCTCTCTGAGAGCGATTCCATTATCTGTCCCTTTATATGGCGCTGCGTTGAATAATGGAATCAGCTATACGCCGGGCATCTACCGGTAACAATCCAGATGAGCGTATTACATTGGTTTTCTTCAGATTATGCGAGGCGCTTTCCAGAAAGAAAGGAGAATTTCAGCGCCGACTCTTTTCTGAGGAGGCGGCGCTGGGACAGAGCTTAAACTTCCAGCCAGTTCATAATACCGTCTGCCGCCTTACGACCTTCGGCAATAGCGGTTACCACCAGATCGGAACCACGGACGATATCGCCGCCAGCAAAGATTTTCGGGTTGCTGGTCTGGAAGGCGTTGTCGCTGCCTTCCGGGGCGATGATGCGGCCTTGTGAATCCAGCTCGACGCTGTGTTTTGCCAGCCATTCCATGTTGTGTGGACGGAAACCAAACGCCATGATCACTGCATCTGCCGGAACGATATGTTCGGAACCTGCAACGATCTCCGCGCGGCGACGGCCTTTGGCATCCGGTTCGCCCATTTCGGTACGTACCATTTTTACGCCGCTGACTTTACCGTTACCGTTCACTTCAATCCCCAGTGGCTGGACGTTGAATTTGAACTCTACGCCTTCTTCCCGCGCGTTTTTCACTTCGCGGCGGGAACCCGGCATGTTCTCTTCATCACGACGATAGGCACAGGTAACGTGCTTCGCTCCCTGGCGCACGGACGTACGCACGCAGTCCATCGCAGTGTCGCCACCGCCAAGGACCACCACGCGTTTGCCTTCCATGCTGACGAACGGTTCGTCGCGGGTTTCACCAAAGCCCATTAACTGTTTGGTGTTGGCGATAAGGAACGGCAGCGCTGCGTACACGCCATCGGCGTCTTCGTTTTCCAGCCCGCCGCGCATTGACTGATAAGTCCCGACGCCAAGGAAGACGGCATCGTAATCACTCAGCAGATCGTCCAGCTGCACGTCGCGGCCCACTTCGGTATTGAGTTTGAATTCAATACCCATGCCGGTGAAGATTTCACGGCGACGCGTCATTACCTCTTTTTCCAGCTTGAAGGCCGGAATACCGAAGGTCAGCAGCCCGCCAATTTCTGGATGACGGTCGAAGACAACGGCTTTTACGCCGTTACGCGTCAGGACATCCGCACACGCCAGACCTGCCGGGCCTGCGCCGATAATCGCCACTTTTTTACCGGTTTGCTTCACGCCGGACATATCCGGACGCCAGCCCATTTCGAACGCTTTATCATTGATATAACGCTCAATGTTGCCGATGGTCACCGCGCCAAACTCATCGTTCAGAGTGCAGGAACCTTCGCACAGACGGTCTTGCGGGCAGACTCGTCCGCAAACTTCCGGCAGGGTGTTGGTCTGGTGCGACAGTTCCGCCGCTTCAAAAATACGCCCCTCGTTGGCGAGCTTCAGCCAGTTCGGGATGTAGTTGTGTACCGGACATTTCCACTCGCAGTATGGGTTGCCGCACGACAGGCAGCGGTCAGCCTGCGCTTTGGCCTGGCCTTCGGAAAACGGCTCGTAAATTTCAACAAACTCAATTTTGCGGATCTTCAGCGGTTTCTTTGGCGGATCAACGCGCTGCAGGTCGATAAATTGATAAACATTCTGACTCATTGTTGCTACCCCTTACTGCGCCTGCACGCGCAACTCTGCTGCGCTACGACTACGATGACCCAGCAGTGCTTTTACATCACTGGACTTCGGTTTAACCAGCGCAAATTTAGTGGCGAAGGTTGACCAGTTCGCCAGAATCTCTTCACCGCGCTGAGAGCCAGTATGCTGAACATGCTCGGTGATAAGACCGCGCAGATGCTCTTCATGGATCGCCAGATCGTCAACGCTTAAGACCTCGACCAGTTCCGGGTTAACGCGTTTGCGGAAATCACCGCTTTCATCGAGAACGTAAGCGAAGCCGCCGGTCATGCCCGCACCGAAGTTAACGCCGGTTTTACCCAGAATACAGACAATACCGCCCGTCATATATTCACAGCCGTTGTCGCCAATGCCTTCTACCACGGTGATAGCACCGGAGTTCCGCACGCCGAAACGTTCACCCGCGCGGCCTGCGGCATACAGACGACCACCGGTCGCGCCATACAGGCAGGTGTTGCCGATAATACTTGCTTCATGGCTGCGGAAGGCGGAACCAACCGGAGGACGAATGGCGATTAAGCCGCCCGCCATGCCTTTACCGACATAGTCGTTGGCATCCCCGGTCAGGTACAGTTCCACGCCGCCCGCGTTCCACACACCGAAACTCTGGCCTGCGGTGCCGTTGAAGTACGCTTTGATAGGATCGGCTGCCAGCCCCTGATCGCCGTGCGTCTGGGCGATATAGCCTGAAAGCGACGCGCCGACAGAACGGTCGGTGTTGCGAATATCGAACCAGAAGGTTTTGCTCTGGCGTTCATCGACAAACGGTTTCGCCTGTTGCAGCAACTGCGCGTTCAGCAGGCCGTTATCAAACGGTGGGTTGTTTTCGGTGCAGTAGAGTGCCTTACCTGGATGCGGTTCGGCGGTCTCCAGCAGCTTCGACAGCGCCAGTTTTTGCTGTTTGGCGGTGAAACCGTCCAGTTCTTTCAGCAGGTCGGTGCGACCAATCAGATCCACCAGACGCGTTACACCCAGCTGTGCCATCAGCTCGCGGGTTTCACGGGCAATAAATTCAAAGTAATTGGTAACCTTGAACGGCAGGCCGTGATAGTGGTTCTTACGCAGTTTGTCATCCTGAGTTGCTACACCCGTTGCGCAGTTGTTCAGATGGCAAATACGTAGATATTTACAGCCGAGCGCCACCATCGGGCCAGTGCCGAAGCCGAAGCTTTCTGCGCCGAGAATCGCCGCTTTGATGATATCAACACCGGTTTTCAGGCCGCCATCGACCTGCAAACGGATCTTATGACGCAGACCATTGGCAACCAGCGCCTGCTGGGTTTCAACAAGCCCCAGCTCCCACGGGCAACCTGCGTATTTCACTGACGACAGCGGGCTTGCGCCGGTGCCACCGTCATAGCCTGCGATGGTGATTAAATCGGCATAAGCTTTTGCCACGCCAGTCGCGATGGTGCCTACGCCCGGTTCGGAAACCAGCTTCACGGAGATCATCGCTTTCGGGTTAACCTGCTTGAGGTCGAAAATGAGCTGCGCTAAGTCCTCGATAGAGTAGATATCGTGGTGCGGCGGCGGGGAGATCAGCGTCACTCCGGGCACCGAATAGCGCAGTTTGGCGATGTAAGGAGTGACTTTGTCGCCCGGCAACTGACCGCCTTCGCCCGGCTTCGCGCCCTGGGCGACTTTAATCTGAATGACGTCGGCATTGACCAGATACGCCGGAGTAACGCCGAAGCGACCAGAAGCCACCTGCTTGATGCGCGACACTTTGTTAGTGCCATAGCGCGCCGGGTCTTCGCCGCCTTCACCGGAGTTCGAGTTACCGCCGATGCTATTCATCGCTTCCGCCAGCGCCTCGTGGGCTTCCGGGCTTAACGCGCCGATAGACATCGCGGCGGTATCAAAGCGTTTAAACAGTTCGCTTGCCGGTTCAACATCAGCAATGTTGACCGCGTTTTCACCCGGCGTAATTGCCAGCAGATCGCGCAGCGTGGTTGCCGGACGCTCATTAACCAGCTTCGCGTATTCCTGATAGTCGCTGTACTCGCCGCTTTGTACCGCCTGTTGCAGCGTGCGCACCACGTCCGGGTTGTAAGCGTGGTATTCGCCGCCGTGGACGTATTTCAGCAGGCCGCCCTGGCTGATGGGCTTACGCGCCAGCCAGGCACGTTTCGACAGGTTCAGCAGATCCTGCTGGAAGTCTTCAAAGCTCGCCCCACCAATGCGGCTGACCGCCCCCTGGAAGCACAGGCCCACTACATCATCGTGCAGACCGACCGCTTCAAACAGTTTCGAGCAGCGGTAAGAGGCGATGGTGGAGATGCCCATTTTGGACATGATTTTGTACAAGCCTTTGTTGATGCCGTTACGGTAGTTGAGCATCACGGTACGATAATCTTTGGCAATCGCATGGGTGTCTACCAGGCGGCCCAGCGTTTCATAGGCAAGGTATGGATAAATAGCCGTCGCGCCGAAGCCCAGCAACACGGCGAAGTGGTGCGGATCGCGGGCGCTGGCGGTTTCGACGATGATGTTGGCATCGCAACGCAGGCTTTGATCGACCAGACGGGTCTGGATCGCGCCAACCGCCATCGGGGCTGGAACCGGCAGGCGATCTTTAGCGATATTCCGGTCGGAGAGCACCAGCAGCACGGTGCCGCTACGTACCATTTTTTCGGCTTTGTCGCACAGCTCTTTGACTGTCGCTTCGAGCGTGGTTTTAGTGACGTCAAAGGTGATATCCAGCGTATCTGCGCGGTAGTGCTCCTCTTTCATCGTCGTGAGCTGTTTGAAATCGGAGTAGAGCAGAATCGGCGATTTAAAGCTTAAACGGTGCGCCTGGCCCTCTGCTTCGCAAAAGACGTTCATTTCACGACCGATACTGGTGGCGAGCGACATAACATGCGCTTCACGCAGCGGGTCGATTGGCGGGTTAGTCACCTGGGCAAACTGCTGGCGGAAGTAGTCGTAAATAATGCGCGGCTGACTGGAGAGCACGGCGAATGGGGTATCATCGCCCATCGAACCGACCGCTTCCTGACCGTTTTCGCCCAGTACGCGAATTACGGAGTCCAGCTCTTCCGCGCTGTAGTTAAACTGTTTCTGGTAGCTGGCAAGCGTGTCGTCGTCCAGTTCGCGGCTACCCACTTCTTCATCGGGCAGATCTTCAAACGGTACCAGTCGGCGGACGTTTTTCTCCATCCACTCTTTATATGGATGGCGGCTTTTCAGATCGTCATCGGTTTCTGCCGAGTGCAGAATACGCCCACTGCGGGTGTCGATCACCATCAGTTCGCCTGGCCCGACGCGGCCTTTTTCGACCACTTCGTCAGGCTGATAATCCCAGATACCGACTTCAGAGGCGCAGGTGATGAGCTTGTCTTTGGTAATGACGTAGCGTGCCGGACGCAGACCGTTACGGTCGAGGTTACAGGCAGCGAAGCGACCATCGGACATCACGATGCCCGCCGGGCCATCCCACGGCTCCATATGCATGGAGTTAAAGTCAAAGAAGGCACGCAGTTCCGGGTCCATATCCGGGTTGTTCTGCCAGGCGGGTGGTACTAATAGACGCATGGCGCGGATGATATCCATCCCGCCTGCCAGCAGCAGTTCCAGCATGTTATCCATCGAACTGGAGTCAGAACCGGTTTCGTTGACGAACGGTGCGGCGTCGTGCAGATCAGGGATCAGCGGCGTCTGGAATTTATAGGTACGCGCACGCGCCCATTGGCGGTTACCGGTGATGGTGTTGATTTCACCGTTATGCGCCAGGTAGCGGAACGGCTGCGCCAGCGGCCAGCGCGGTACGGTGTTAGTGGAGAAGCGCTGGTGGAACAGGCAGATGGCCGATTCCAGACGCAGGTCCGCAAGATCCAGATAAAAGCGCGGCAGATCCGCCGGCATACACAGACCTTTATAGATGTTCACCAGATTCGACAGGCTACAGACGTAGAAGTCTTTGTCGGCTTCGAGACGCTTTTCAATGCGGCGGCGGGCGATAAACAGACGGCGCTCCATATCGCGCGGACGCCAGCCTGCCGGAGCGTTAACGAAAATTTGCTCAATGTGGGGCAGAGAGGAGAGGGCGATTTCACCCAGCACGCCTTCGTTAGTGGGGACATCACGCCAGCCCACAATCGACAAGGTTTCGCGTTGCAGCTCTTCTTCAACGATGCGGCGTGCGGCAGCGGCGAGTTCAGGATCTTTATTCAGGAAGAGCATCCCGACAGCGTAGTTTTTTGCTAAACGCCAGCCGCGCTCCTGCGCAACGATGCGAAAAAAGCGATCCGGTTTTTGTAACAGCAAGCCGCAACCGTCGCCGGTTTTACCATCGGCGAGAATCGCGCCACGGTGCTGCATGCGGGCCAGTGCGTGTATTGCAGTACGCACTACCTTGTGGCTAGGTTCGCCTTCTATGTGGGCGATCAGGCCGAAACCACAGTTATCCCTCTCAAGGGATTTATCGTACAACATATCGTGAACCTCCCCCAGGCTCTGCGGGAACCCCACTTCCGAACCGCTGCGCACGGGCACAGAAAGAGCGTGGCGACGGGGTTTGCGTGTCATACGCGCGCCTCGCATTCGCCCCCTTGTTGTCCTTTTCGCATCGGTTAATACGGTGAAGAGGGGATCTCAATTACTGCATAAATATGATGAGCAGGCTGCTCATCCAGAAAGCTTCCAGCGGATTTCCAACTTATCGGGAAAGCTGATACAGGTCAAATGGCAAGCTTATTGATACAGAAATGTGCTTTAGCGCAAAATTCTTTATTAAATTACTGAAATTAAAATGGATTTTATCTTTAAGGCTAAAAGGGAAGTCGTTAGAGAAACAGTCAATTCCTGACTGTCATAAAGGCGTGTTAACCCTTATCCTGCCTTGAACTGACGAGAAAACCAGCATTTTATACTGCCTTAATTGGTAATGACGTTTCATGCTACTGTTTTTGCCTAAAATCCATAAGGAGATAAAAAAATCTGACACAAGATAAGCAAAAGTGATTTATGTGATTATGCATGAAATTTCGGTAATTTTGATTGATTATGCAGTTGATAAAAGCAGGCCGGGACGATTGATCCAGGTCATCGCCGAATTGAGCTAAAAATGGCAGGCTTTGGCCTCTTTTCAAGGCGCGGTCTATCAGATTATGCAGTTACAGAAATTAGTCAATATGTTTGGTGGTGATCTCACCCGTCGTTATGGGCAAAAGGTGCATAAGCTGACGCTACACGGCGGTTTTAGCTGCCCTAACCGTGACGGTACCATCGGGCGTGGTGGCTGCACATTCTGTAATGTTGCCTCGTTTGCCGATGAAGCGCAGCAGCATCGTTCCATTGCCGAGCAACTGGCGCACCAGGCGAATTTAGTTAACCGCGCTAAACGCTATCTGGCCTACTTTCAGGCGTATACCAGCACCTTTGCGGAAGTTCAGGTGCTGCGTTCTATGTATCAGCAGGCGGTGAGCCAGGCCAATATTGTCGGTTTGTGTGTTGGTACCCGCCCGGACTGCGTGCCGGATGCGGTGCTGGATCTGCTTTGCGAATATAAGGACCAGGGTTACGAAGTGTGGCTGGAGCTGGGGCTACAAACCGCCCACGACAAAACACTGCATCGCATCAACCGCGGCCATGATTTTGCCTGTTATCAGCGTACAACCCAGCTGGCACGTCAGCGCGGGCTGAAGGTGTGTTCCCACTTAATTGTCGGCCTGCCTGGCGAAGGGCAGGCTGAATGTTTGCAAACGCTGGAGCGAGTGGTTGAAACCGGCGTGGACGGCATAAAGCTGCATCCGCTGCATATTGTGAAAGGCAGCATTATGGCGAAAGCCTGGGAAGCGGGGCGTTTGAACGGTATTGAACTGGAGGATTACACGCTCACTGCCGGAGAAATGATTCGCCATACGCCACCGGAAGTGATCTACCACCGCATTTCCGCCAGCGCCCGTCGCCCGACGCTGCTTGCTCCTCTGTGGTGCGAAAATCGATGGACGGGAATGGTCGAGCTGGATCGCTATCTGAATGAACATGGCGTACAGGGATCGGCGCTGGAACGTCCGTGGATACCTCCAACGGAGTAGGTCGTTGAGGGGAATTCCGCATTTCTCACACAATTTATAACGTAACTGTCAGAATTGGGTATTATTGGGGCAGGTTGTCGTGAAGGAATTCCCTAATGAAGCAAATTCGTCTGCTGGCGCAGTATTATGTTGACCTGATGATGAAGTTAGGTCTGGTGCGCTTCTCAATGTTGCTGGCGCTGGCCCTCGTCGTTCTTGCCATTGTGGTACAAATGGCGGTAACCATGGTGCTGCATGGTCAGGTCGAAAGCATTGATGTTATTCGTTCTATCTTCTTTGGTTTGCTGATTACGCCGTGGGCGGTCTACTTTATATCGGTGGTCGTCGAGCAACTGGAGGAGTCACGACAACGTCTGTCACGGCTGGTGCAAAAACTGGAGGAGATGCGCGAGCGCGATTTGAGCCTCAACGTTCAGTTAAAAGATAATATTGCCCAGCTAAATCAGGAAATCGCCGTTCGTGAAAAAGCGGAAGCAGAACTGCAGGAAACCTTCGGCCAACTGAAAATTGAAATCAAAGAGCGCGAAGAGACACAAATTCAGCTCGAGCAGCAATCCTCATTCTTACGTTCCTTCCTTGATGCTTCACCCGACCTGGTTTTTTATCGTAACGAAGATAAAGAGTTTTCCGGCTGTAACCGCGCGATGGAGCTGCTGACCGGAAAAAGCGAAAAACAACTGGTTCACCTGAAACCTGCTGATGTTTACTCACCGGAAGCCGCCGCAAAAGTCATTGAAACCGATGAAAAAGTGTTCCGTCATAATGTGTCACTGACCTATGAACAGTGGCTGGATTACCCGGACGGGCGCAAAGCCTGCTTTGAAATCCGTAAAGTGCCGTACTACGACCGCGTGGGTAAACGTCACGGTTTGATGGGCTTTGGTCGCGACATTACCGAGCGTAAGCGGTATCAGGATGCGCTTGAACGGGCCAGCCGCGACAAAACGACGTTTATCTCCACCATCAGTCACGAATTGCGTACACCGCTGAACGGTATCGTCGGCCTGAGCCGTATTCTGCTGGATACCGAACTCACCGCCGAGCAGGAAAAATATCTCAAGACCATCCATGTTTCGGCCGTCACGCTGGGGAATATCTTTAACGATATTATCGACATGGATAAGATGGAACGGCGCAAGGTCCAGCTTGATAATCAACCGGTTGATTTCACCAGCTTCCTTGCCGATCTGGAAAATCTCTCCGCATTGCAGGCGCAACAAAAAGGATTGCGCTTTAACCTGGAGCCGACGCTGCCATTACCGCATCAGGTCATTACCGACGGGACGCGTTTACGGCAGATCCTGTGGAACCTCATCAGTAACGCCGTCAAATTCACCCAGCAAGGCCAGGTTACCGTGCGCGTGCGCTACGATGAAGGCGATATGCTGCATTTTGAAGTGGAAGACTCTGGTATCGGCATTCCGCAGGATGAGCTGGATAAAATTTTCGCCATGTATTACCAGGTGAAAGACAGTCATGGCGGTAAACCTGCCACCGGCACCGGTATTGGTCTGGCCGTTTCTCGTCGTCTGGCGAAAAATATGGGCGGCGATATTACGGTTACCAGCGAACAGGGCAAAGGTTCAACCTTTACGTTGACGATCCACGCACCGTCGGTAGCAGAAGAGGTCGATGATGCGTTTGATGAAGACGATATGCCTTTACCGGCGCTGAATGTGCTGCTGGTGGAAGACATTGAACTGAACGTGATTGTTGCGCGTTCTGTGCTGGAAAAATTAGGTAACAGCGTTGATGTCGCCATGACCGGCAAGGCGGCGCTGGAGATGTTTAAACCGGGCGAATACGACCTGGTGTTGCTGGATATTCAGTTGCCAGATATGACCGGGCTGGATATCTCTCGTGAACTGACGAAGCGTTATCCGCGCGAGGATTTACCGCCGCTGGTGGCCTTAACCGCTAACGTGCTGAAAGACAAACAAGAGTACCTCAATGCTGGAATGGATGATGTGCTGAGTAAGCCGCTTTCGGTTCCGGCGCTAACCGCGATGATCAAGAAATTCTGGGATACCCAGGATGATGAGGAGAGTACGGTGACGACAGAAGAGAACAGTAAATCAGAAGCATTGCTCGATATTCCCATGCTGGAACAGTATCTCGAACTTGTAGGACCGAAGCTGATCACCGACGGGTTAGCGGTGTTTGAGAAGATGATGCCGGGCTATGTCAGCGTGCTGGAGTCGAATCTGACGGCGCAGGATAAAAAAGGCATTGTAGAGGAAGGACATAAAATTAAAGGTGCGGCGGGGTCAGTGGGGTTACGCCATCTGCAACAGCTGGGTCAGCAAATTCAGTCTCCGGACCTTCCTGCCTGGGAAGATAACGTCGGTGAATGGATTGAAGAGATGAAAGAAGAGTGGCGTCACGACGTAGAAGTGCTGAAAGCGTGGGTGGCAAAAGCCACTAAAAAATGACCCCGGCTAGACCGGGGTGCGCGAATACTGCGCCAACACCAGGGAAATCTTGGCTGCGCCGTAAATTATTATGATGAGTTACAAGGGCACAGCACTGTTTTTCAGGCCGCACGCAGTTAAGATAGCAAAACTTAAATGATTTGTTACATGAATCAGTTAAATGTGTGATGCGTACCATTTTTATTAAAAAAATTAATGTGTTTCAGTCAATTGCGAAAGGATGATCACAATGAAGAAAATTGGCGTAATTCTGAGCGGATGCGGCGTCTATGACGGTTCTGAAATTCATGAAGCGGTGTTGACGTTGTTAGCTATTTCACGCAGCGGTGCGCAGGCGGTCTGCTTTGCACCGGATAAGCAGCAGGTTGATGTTATCAACCATTTAACTGGCGAAGCGATGACGGAAACGCGCAACGTGCTGATTGAAGCGGCACGAATAACGCGCGGTGAAATCCGTCCTCTGGCCCAGGCCGATGCCGCTGAACTGGATGCGTTGATTGTGCCGGGGGGGTTTGGCGCGGCGAAGAATTTAAGCAATTTTGCCACTCTTGGTAGCGAATGCACCGTTGACCGTGAATTAAAGGCGCTGGCACAAGCGATGCATCAGGCCGGAAAACCGCTTGGTTTTATGTGTATTGCCCCAGCGATGCTGCCGAAAATTTTCGATTTCCCGCTGCGTTTGACCATCGGTACTGATATCGATACCGCAGAAGTGCTGGAAGAGATGGGCGCGGAGCATGTGCCCTGTCCTGTCGATGATATCGTGGTTGATGAAGACAATAAGATTGTCACCACCCCAGCATATATGCTGGCGCAGAACATTGCAGAAGCGGCGAGCGGCATTGATAAGCTGGTTTCCCGCGTGCTGGTTCTGGCTGAATGAGTAAAAGCCGCTTAACGGTGTTTAGTTTCGTTCGCCGTTTTCTTTTGCGGTTAATGGTTGTCCTCGCCGTTTTCTGGGGCGGGGGCATCGCGTTGTTTAGTGTTGCGCCTGTTCCCTTCTCAGCGGTAATGGTCGAGCGACAGGTCAGCGCCTGGCTGCATGGCAATTTTCGTTACGTGGCACATTCTGACTGGGTCAGTATGGATCAAATCTCGCCGTGGATGGGACTGGCGGTGATTGCCGCAGAAGATCAGAAATTTCCTGAGCACTGGGGCTTTGATGTCGCTTCCATTGAGAAAGCCCTGGCGCACAACGAGCGCAATGAAAACCGTATTCGCGGTGCTTCAACGATTTCTCAGCAGACGGCCAAAAATCTCTTTTTATGGGATGGGCGTAGCTGGGTACGAAAAGGGCTGGAAGCTGGATTAACGCTGGGGATAGAAACAGTCTGGAGCAAAAAGCGTATCCTGACGGTTTACCTGAATATCGCCGAATTTGGCGACGGTGTGTTTGGCGTCGAAGCTGCGGCACAACGTTATTTCCACAAACCCGCGAGCAAACTTACCCGGTCGGAAGCTGCATTACTGGCAGCTGTATTACCTAATCCACTTCGTTTCAAAGTCTCCTCGCCATCGGGCTACGTGCGTAGCCGTCAGGCGTGGATTTTACGGCAGATGTATCAGTTAGGCGGTGAGCCGTTTATGCAACAACACCAGCTGGATTAAGCTTCGCGCGAAGTGAGGGCCAGCGTTTTGCTCTCACGAGGTTGCAGATCTTTCTGCAGGGCAATAGCCAGCGCCGGTTGGGCGATAAATCGTTTCCATAACCGCTCTTGCTTACGCAGACAACACCACTTCGACCAGGTCGCCAGTGGAATCAATGTGCTTTCACCAATGTTGTCGCAGACGACCGGGATAACCTCTGACTCACTGATGCGGTGACAGAGGATATTCTGCGGCTTCAGCGACATCGTCACGATACGGTTATCCTGCAAATAACGCTTCAGCTGTTTCAGTAGCTGGCGCAGTTGTGCAATGTCTTCTTCGTAACGGCATTGCTCAGCAAATTCGGTCAGCGTAATGGAGGGTTTGCCGTCAAAATCTGCAATCACATCGTAGACATAACCGGTTCCGCAATCCGTCTCAACGGTACCGTGATAGCGCGGTATTCCACTCCAGTCTTTTAACCGGCGACCAAGATGCGCGTAGTACTTTAACTCACGGCGGATCTCTTTATCGCCACCATCGCCACGATGGTAGACAATCTTGATACAGCGTTGGGCATCTTCCGGATGCGCATAACATTTCCGATGTCTTCCGGTGCCCAGGGGATTTTGTTCAGATAAGCGAATCATGCCATCTCCTGGAAATATTTTCTGACGATCTCCAGTATGGTCGATTAACTTAAACAAAACCTAAACAATGCCTCTTAAGGTTTTCTTAAGGTTCTTCTGAAAGTGAAAAGCGCACAAAATGTACAAATGACGTTGATTGAGAACGATTTCAGTACGTGATTTTCTTATTGTCGGGGGGAGTTTGAAGGGAGTTGTATGTCAAAGTGATGAAGATTAATCTTCATCAAAACCAGAGTTAAAGAGGGCGATAACGGCTGCCAGTGCTTCCTCTTCCTGTGGGCCGGTCGCTTCAACTTCAATCTGCCGTCCTTTGGCAGAATCTAACATCAGCAGCGCAATAACGCTGTTGGCTTCGGCCTCGGTGCCTTCGTCATTACGTAACAGCACTTCAGCGTCAAAACCCTGCATTAATTCAAACAGCTTCATTGCAGGCCGGGCATGCATGCCCAGCTTGTTTGTGATTTCAACAGTTTGCTTGACGGTCATGGTTTACGTTTTTCCAGCGTACGATGGCGTGACTGGACGTTTTTACCGCGCGAGCGGAAGTAGTCTGCCAGTTGCTCTGCAATATACACCGAACGGTGCTTCCCGCCGGTACAACCAATGGCGACCGTCAGGTAGCTACGGTTGTTGGTTTCCAGCATAGGTAACCATAGCTCAAGATAGCTTCGCGTCTGGTAGATAAAATTGTGTACTTCTGTGTGGCGGTCGAGGAACGCGGCGACGGGCTTATCAAGACCTGTCATTGGACGCAGTTTCGGATCCCAGTGCGGGTTCGGCAAGAAGCGCACGTCAAAGACGTAATCTGCATCGATAGGGATACCGTGTTTGAAGCCGAAAGACTCAAAGACCATTGTCAGTTCGCGTTCACGTTTACCCAGCAGACGGGTACGCAGCATTTCAGCCAGCTCGTGAACGGACATTTCTGAGGTATCGACAATCAGATCCGCTCGCGAACGCAGAGGCTCCAGCAAATCGCTTTCTTTGTCGATAGCACTTTCCAGCGACAGGTTTTTGCTGGAAAGCGGATGCAGTCGGCGCGTGTCACTGTAACGACGAATTAAGGTATTACGGTCGGCATCCAGGAACAGTAGTTGCGGTGAGAAAGCGTCAGGCAGGTTACTCATCGCCTGTTCGAATATTTCTGGTGACTCCGGCATATTACGAACATCAATGCTGACGGCGGCAGAAATCTCGCGATCGGCCAGGGTTCGAGCCAGATCGGGTAACAACACTACGGGAAGGTTATCCACGCAGTAAAAACCCATATCTTCCAGCGCACGCAGGGCGACAGATTTACCTGAACCTGAACGTCCGCTGACGATCATCAGTACCATGTACTGTTTCTCCTCACAACGTCTAAAAGAGACATTACCGAATAACTACGCTTCATCCGGAGTACCTTCGGTATCCGTAATGATTTGATACAGCTCTTCATCGCTCTGGGCTGCGCGTAAACGGCGGCAGATGGTTTTGTCCGCCAGACGTTTCGCCACCAGCGACAGAGTATGCAGGTGCGTTTTAGTTTGGTCTGCCGGCACCAGCAGGGCAAAAAGTAAGTCCACCGGTTGGTTGTCGATGGCATCGAAAGCTATAGGCGTTTCGAGCTGAACGAAAACGCCAACGGCACGCAGAGTATCTTCTTCCAGTTTGCCATGCGGAATTGCAATACCATTGCCGATACCGGTACTGCCCATTTTTTCCCGCGTCAGGATAGCTTCAAAAACCACCTGAGGCGGCAGGCTAAGTTGTTTCGCCGCCAGCTCGCTGATGATTTCCAGGGCGCGTTTTTTGCTCTGACAGTGGACGCGGCTTCGCGTACATTCCCTGTTAAGAACACTGCTAAGCTGTAGAGTTGTATCATTATTTGTCATAATTTCACCTAAGAACCTGCCCACTCAAACAGTGGAACAGGCTCGGAGCATTAACCGTACAAATGGCCCGTTGTGCCGCACAACAGGCCGCCATGCACATGCTAATTGCCCGGACAATTAGTGTTGTTTCAGTTTATCTTTATGTTTGGTCAACTGGCGTGCCAGCTTATCAATTAAGCCATCAATGGCAGCGTACATGTCCTGACCTTCCGCGCTGGCATGAATTTCACCACCGTTTACATGCAGTGTTGCATCTGAGGTGTGGGTGACTTTCTCCACTTTCAGAACAACATAGACCTGGTTGATTCGGTCAAAATATTGCTCAAGTTTGGCAAATTTGGCTGTAACAAATTCGCGCAGTGCCTCGGTGATCTCGACGTTATTTCCGGTAATGTTGAGCTGCATAGTGTCTTCCTTATCGGTTGGGTCAAACGAGCTGTTTACGCTGGTTTGACGGCGGAATGGATAAAGACTCTCGGTACTTCGCAACAGTGCGGCGTGCCACCATGATACCTTGTTCCGACAGCAAAGAGGTTAACTTGCTGTCGCTCAACGGTTTCGCTGGGTTTTCCGCCGCGATTAATTTCTTCACCAGCGCACGAATCGCCGTGGAGGAAGCTTCGCCGCCGCCCTCGGTATTGACGTGACTGGAAAAGAAATACTTCAGTTCAAAAATGCCTCGTGGACTATGCAGGTATTTTTGCGTGGTCACGCGAGATATCGTCGATTCATGCATTTCGACAGCCTGGGCGATATCGGCCAGTACCATCGGTTTCATATATTCTTCACCTTGCTCAAAGAAGGCTTGCTGCTGTTCAACGATACAGCGACTCACGCGCAGTAGCGTATCGTTACGGCTTTCCAGACTCTTGATCAACCATTTGGCATCCTGCAGATTGCTGCGGATAAACTGGCTGTCACCATCGTTGCGCGCGTTATTGCACATCGAGGCGTAGTGCTGGTTGATTTGCAGACGCGGAATGCTGTCACTGTTGAGTTCTACCGTCCAGTGACCGTTATGCTTACGCACCAGCACATCTGGAATGACATACTCAGGTTCGCCAGTCTGGATCGACTGCCCGGGGCGCGGATCGAGCGACTGGATCAGATTGACGGCTTCTTTCAGCACATCTTCTTTCAGACGCGTGACGCGCATTAAAGTGCGGAAGTCGTGATTGGCTAACAGATCGAGATGATCGCTAATGATCAGTCTGGCCTCTTCCAGCCACGGCGTGGTTTTATCGAATTGGGAGAGTTGGATTAGCAGGCAGTCACGCAGATCTTTTGCCGCTACACCGACCGGATCAAACCGTTGGATCCGCTTAAGGACGGCTTCAACCTCGTCGATGTCGATCTCTTCATCGCCCATACTTTCGAGAATATCTTCCAGCGGGACAGTCAGATAACCGGTGTCATCAACGGCATCGACGATAGAGGTAGCAATAGCGCGGTCAGTGTCGGAAAACGGTGTCAGCTCGACCTGCCACATCAGGTAATCCTGCAAGGTCTGCGTCGTTTCGCCCTGATAGACCGGCAGCTCATCGTCAATGTAGTCACCGCTGGTGCCGGATGGTGTACCAGCGGTGTAAATGGTGTCCCAACTGGCATCGAGCGGCAGCTCTTCCGGCATCTCTTTTTGTTCGAGCGCGTCGGCGGTGTCCAGCGTTTCACTGTCTTGCGTTTCGCGGGTGTCGATTTCTTCATGAGTGTCGATTTGCTCAAGCAGCGGATTACTCTCCAGCGCCTGCTGTAGCTCCTGCTGAAGTTCCAGCGTCGACAACTGCAACAGACGAATTGCCTGTTGGAGCTGTGGCGTCATCGCCAGTTGTTGGCTAAGCCTGAGTTGCAAACCTTGCTTCATGTTCAGAATCGTACTCTCCTGCTAAAACGTCGCAAACTTCTACCCTATCAGAGTCTGAAGTCTTCCCCAAGGTATACACGCTTAACGTGTTCGTCTTGTAAGATTTCTGTAGGCGTGCCGTGGGCGATCAAATGCCCCTGACTGACGATATAAGCGCGTTCACAAACCGCCAGTGTTTCACGCACGTTGTGGTCAGTGATCAGCACGCCCAGGCCGCTGTCGCGCAGGTGCTCAATGATGCGTTTAATGTCGATAACCGAGATCGGGTCAACCCCGGCAAACGGTTCGTCGAGCAGAATAAATTTCGGATTCGCAGCCAGTGCGCGGGCAATTTCTACACGGCGACGTTCACCCCCGGAGAGTGACTGCCCCATGCTGTCACGCAGGTGCTCAATGTGAAACTCTTCCATCAGCTCGTTCGCGCGGTCTTCACGTTGTTCAGCAGACAAGTCGTCACGAATTTGCAGTACCGCCATCAGGTTATCGTAAACGCTGAGGCGACGGAAAATGGAGGCTTCCTGTGGCAGATAGCCGATACCGCGGCGCGCGCGTGCATGCAGAGGCAGCAGACTGATATCGTCATCATCAATAATGATGTTGCCCGCATCGCGCGGCACAATGCCTACAACCATGTAGAAAGTGGTGGTCTTACCGGCACCGTTTGGCCCCAGCAGACCGACAATTTCCCCGGAGTTGACGGTCAGGCTGACGTCTTCTACCACGCGACGGCCTTTATAGGCTTTTGCAAGGTTCTTTGCAGTTAATGTTGCCATAACGAATTAATTACCCTTCTTCTGTGCCGGGGTCTGGCCTTTGTTGTTTTTGTCCTGCAGCTGCGACGGCACCAGAACGGTGGTTACGCGCTTGCCTTTGTCGCTGAAAGCCTGCATTTTCTGCTCTTTTACCAGGTAAGTGATCTTATCGCCCTTAATGTTGCTATCAACCTGCTGCAGATAAGCATTACCCGTCAGAACGACAAAATCTTTTGCCAGTTCGTAGTGCATCTGGGAAGCGTGACCTTCAACCGGTTTACCGTTATCCTGCATCTGGTAGAACGTTGCCGGTTTACCGTAGCCGTCAATCACTTCTTTACCTTGTTCGCCGCCCGGACGGGTAACAACCACTTTGTCGGCATTAATTTTGATGGTGCCCTGGGTGACGATGACATTACCGGTAAAGGTAACCACGTTGCCTTGCATATCAAGAGATTGCTGGTCCGATTCAATGTGGATCGGCTGATCAGTGTCTCCGGTTACGGCAAATGCCGGAATGCTGGCGGCCAGAAGTGAGCTGGCAAGCACAAGATTAAGGCTGAGTTTGTTTGTTTTGAATTTCATAGGATGTTCTAACCTTTTCAATCAGCTCGGCGTTCTTGCTGCGTAAGTTGCCGCGCATTTTCAGACCGCTGGAGTTAAATGTTGTTCCGTATAACGTGACGAGGTCTTCAGAGGTAACATCCTGCGTCACCAGATTGATCTGCGCGTTATCCGTCGTGATTCTGCGAAGTTGAGAGTCCGGCACGAGTGCGTTGACTTCAACGTGTCCATATAAATAGAGCATCCGGTCATTGGTCAGCTTGGCTTTATCTGCTTTTACGGACCATGTCGGGATTTTATCCTTATCAAACGTGGTAAGTACCGGCTGCGTAAACCACGAAACGGCCTGATCGGAATAATATTCAACGTGTTGAGCAATCAATCGATAGCTTAGTGCCCCTTCTGGGTTATAGACGAGCGTGTCCGTATGCTCGCTTTTATAGGTGGGATCATTGTTGTTGACGACCACCTGGGCGGTATCGTCTTTTTCAGCCATATTAATGCCGATCATCACCAGAACCGCCAGTGATAGCACAATGATAACCCAACGTCTGGCTTTACTCATATCGATTGCCCTTTGGCTTCATCCAGTTTGCCCTGCGCCAGGAGTAATAAGTCGCAAACTTCGCGCACTGCGCCACGACCGCCAGCAATGCGCGTCACGTAATCGGCGCGCGGGATCAACAGTGGATGCGCATCGGCCACGGCGACGCTTAAACCCACTTTTTCCATTACCGGCCAGTCGATGAGATCATCGCCGACATAAGCCACATTTTCCGGGGCAATCGCCAGTTTTTCCAGCAAATCGCTAAAGGCGATCAGTTTGTTTGACTGCCCCTGATACAAGTGAGTGATCCCCAATGTGGCACAACGATCTTCTACCAGTTTAGCCTTTCGCCCGGTAATGATAGCGACTTCAATATCAGAGGTGAGCGCACAACGAATGCCATAACCGTCACGAACATTGAACGCTTTCAGCTCTTCGCCGTTATTGCCCATATAAATCAGGCCATCTGACAGTACGCCATCAACGTCGAGGATCAGCAGACGAATGTTCTCTGCTTTTGCCATAACGTCGGCGCTGACAGGGCCGTAACAGGTCGCAAGCGACGCACCTGCTTTGCTCATTGTTGTTTATCCTTGAATCTTTACACTACGCCTGCACGCAGTAAATCATGCATATGTAACACACCGAGTAAATGGTCGCCATCGGCAACCATCACGGAGGTGATATGGCGGGACTGCATTAAGTTCAGTGCCTCAACGGCCAGAATGCCAGGGCGCACACGTATTCCCCCCGGCGTCATCACATCGGCAATACTTAACTGACGAACATCCACGCCCATATCGAAGACACGGCGTAAATCACCGTCGGTAAAGATGCCTTCAATCATCATATTGTCATCGCAAATGACAGTCATACCAAGATTTTTGCGGGTAACTTCCAGCAACGCGTCACGCAGACTGGCCGTTTTCTTAACATGCGGGATCTCATCGCCCGTATGCATAATATCGTTTACGCGCAGCAGAAGTTTACGACCCAGTGCGCCGCCTGGGTGTGAGAGCGCAAAATCTTCAGCAGTAAAGCCGCGTGCTTTTAACAGCGCGACAGCGAGGGCATCGCCCATAACCAGCGTGGCGGTGGTGCTGCTGGTCGGTGCCAGCCCTAACGGACAGGCTTCTTTCGCTACTTTAACACACAGATGCACATCTGCGGCGCGCGCCATGCTGCTCTCCGGGCGACCGGTGATGCAGATTAACGGTACGTGAAGACGCTTAAGCACTGGAATTAAGGCCGTGATTTCGCTGGATTCACCTGAGTTAGAGATAGCAATCACCACATCCTGTGGGGTGACCATGCCTAAATCACCATGCGCGGCTTCACCAGGATGGACGAAAAATGAAGGTGTACCGGTGCTGGCAAACGTTGCGGCCATTTTGCGCCCGATGTGCCCCGATTTCCCCATCCCCATGACGACAACTTTCCCTTTACACCAGAACATCTTTTCACAGGCAAGCGTGAAATTCTGATTGATGTATTGATCAAGCTCCGCCAGGCATTCACGTTCAATCGCCAGGACTTCTTTACCTGCTTGCTGAAAGTCAAAACCCGGTTGTAACTCTACGTGCGACATAATGCGTTTCCAGTTATTCAACGAGTATTGGCGATAACCAGTACAACATCGCCAGCCATACGATAAATCCGCCAGTTAATAATACCCCTACACCACGGCCCGGTTGTGGGGAGCGCCGCCAGCACAGCAACGCAAAAATAATGCTCACCAGCAACATCACGCTGTAGTCACGACTGTACGCCAGTGGATCAATCTCTCCTGGCGTTATCAGCGCGGGTAAACCCAACACGATGACAATATTAAAAATGTTTGCGCCAATGATATTTCCGACAGCAATGTCGTTTTCACCTTTGCGAACCCCCGCTATTGCGGTTGCCAGTTCCGGCAGGCTGGTTCCGATAGCAATTGCCGTCAGACCCATCGTCAACTCGCTGATGGCAAAGTAATTCGCCAGCACCGTGGCGTTATCAACCACCATCCGCGTGGCCACTGGCATGATGATAAGCGCAATGCCGAGCCATAAAAACGCGACGGGCAATCCGCCGTCACGCGGCAGCTCTGCAAGCTGCTCTCTGGTCAGGCTGTCAGTCCCCTGACGTTCAGCCTGACGTGCAAGTTTAACAATGAACAGCAGCCATAGCACAGCCAGAAAGAGGAGAAAGATACCATCGCTGCGACTAAGTTGTCCGTCATAGAGTACGGAACCGGCCACCACGCTGACCAACAACATTAAGGGTAATTCACGGCGTAGAACATCAGAATGGACGGTAAAAGGACGAACCAGCGCAGCCAGACCGAGGATCAGCAATATATTGATAATGTTTGAGCCGAGGGCTGTACCAACGGCTAAATCGCGTTGTTCGTGCAGAGACGCGGCAAGCGAGACGATGATTTCTGGTAACGATGTACCAATACTGACCACCGTCATGCCGATGATCAGCGGCGGGATGCCAAAGGTTCGGCAAAGAATAGACGCGGCAAAAACCAGGCGGTCGGCACTGTAAACGACCAAAAGTAAACCAACAATTAACAGTGCCGTAGCTAAAAGCATCTAACGTCCTTTCTTCAGGTATACTCGCCGGTCCGCTGAAGATTTTCAGAAAGCCGTAACGGATTCTTAATTTTGACTTTATGCGGCTAAAAAGTAAAACAAATGCCAGCTTTCGCTAACCACGGCGGGTAATATTCTGTAAATATGTTGGGTTCAAGGTTAAATTGAGCGCCATGCTTAGAAAATCAACGCAAGACGAAGGGTGAATTATGGAGCAGTCTGTGGCGAATTTAGTCGATATGCGCGATGTCAGTTTTACGCGTGGCAATCGCTGCATCTTCGATAATATTTCCCTGACCGTGCCGCGAGGGAAGATCACGGCAATCATGGGGCCATCGGGCATCGGTAAAACGACGCTACTCCGTCTGATTGGCGGGCAAATCGCACCAGATCATGGTGAGATCCTTTTCGATGGTGAGAATATTCCGGCGATGTCTCGTTCGCGCCTGTATACAGTGCGCAAACGGATGAGCATGTTATTTCAGTCCGGGGCGTTGTTCACTGATATGAACGTATTTGACAACGTCGCCTATCCACTGCGCGAACATACCCAACTTCCCGCGCCATTGTTGCATAGTACAGTGATGATGAAGCTGGAGGCCGTGGGGCTGCGTGGAGCGGCTAAGCTAATGCCTTCTGAACTTTCTGGTGGGATGGCGCGGCGTGCAGCGCTGGCGCGTGCGATTGCGCTGGAGCCGGATCTCATCATGTTTGATGAACCTTTTGTTGGGCAAGATCCCATCACCATGGGCGTACTGGTGAAGCTGATTTCTGAGCTGAACAGCGCGCTGGGCGTGACTTGTGTGGTGGTTTCTCACGATGTGCCGGAAGTGTTAAGTATTGCGGATCACGCCTGGATCCTGGCGGACAAAAAAATTGTCGCTCATGGCAGTGCCCAGGCGTTGCAGGCGAATCCTGATCCGCGCGTACGTCAGTTTCTGGACGGGATAGCTGACGGGCCTGTTCCGTTCCGCTATCCTGCCGGCGATTATCACGCTGATCTTTTACCAGGGAGTTAAGCCACTCATGCTGTTAAATGCGCTGGCGTCGCTCGGACATAAAGGGATTAAAACCCTGAGAACGTTCGGGCGGGCCGGGTTAATGTTATTCAATGCGCTGGTCGGCAAACCGGAATTTCGCAAACATGCGCCGCTGCTGGTGCGCCAGCTCTATAATGTCGGCGTCCTGTCGATGCTGATTATTGTGGTTTCTGGCGTGTTCATCGGAATGGTGTTGGGGCTGCAAGGTTATCTGGTTCTGACCACTTATAGTGCGGAAACCAGTCTGGGTATGCTGGTGGCGTTATCGCTACTGCGTGAACTGGGGCCGGTGGTTGCCGCGTTGTTGTTTGCCGGGCGTGCTGGTTCGGCGCTAACCGCAGAAATCGGCCTGATGCGCGCTACAGAGCAACTCTCCAGTATGGAGATGATGGCGGTGGATCCGCTGCGTCGGGTTATTTCTCCCCGTTTCTGGGCTGGGGTTATTTCATTACCACTGTTGACGGTTATTTTCGTCGCCGTGGGGATCTGGGGCGGATCTCTGGTCGGCGTCAGTTGGAAAGGCATTGATAGCGGGTTCTTCTGGTCGGCAATGCAAAATGCCGTCGACTGGCGTATGGATCTGGTCAACTGTCTGATTAAGAGCGTGGTGTTCGCCATCACGGTGACGTGGATTTCGTTGTTTAACGGCTACGACGCCATCCCGACGTCTGCCGGGATTAGCCGGGCAACCACTCGCACCGTTGTCCACTCGTCTCTGGCTGTTCTGGGGCTGGATTTTGTGCTGACCGCATTGATGTTTGGGAATTGAGTTCATGCAAACGAAAAAAAATGAAATTTGGGTGGGTATCTTTTTATTAGCAGCACTGCTGGCGGCGCTGTTTGTTTGCCTGAAGGCGGCGAACGTGACGTCCATACGTACTGAACCGACCTACACGCTTTATGCGACGTTCGATAACATTGGCGGCCTGAAAGCGCGCTCTCCGGTCAGTATTGGTGGCGTTGTTGTGGGTCGGGTGGCGGATATTACGCTGGACCCGAAAACCTATCTGCCGCGCGTAACGCTGGAAATTGAACAACGTTATAACCACATTCCAGATACCAGTTCGCTGAGCATTCGTACTTCCGGCCTGCTGGGGGAACAATATCTGGCATTAAACGTCGGTTTTGAAGACCCGGAACTGGGGACTGCTATCCTGAAGGATGGCGATACAATTCAGGACACTAAGTCTGCGATGGTGCTGGAAGATCTCATTGGTCAGTTCCTTTACGGTAGTAAAGGCGATGACAATAAGAATAGTGGCGATGCGCCAGCTGCTGCGCCAGGTAATAATGAAACCACTGAACCTGTGGGTACAACGAAATAATTTCAGGAGAACCGACGCATGTTTAAACGTTTAATGATGGTCGCTTTGCTGGTGATTGCACCTCTGAGTGCGGCAACCGCGGCAGACCAGACCAATCCGTATAAGCTGATGGACGAGGCGGCGCAGAAAACGTTCGATCGCCTGAAGAATGAGCAACCGCAAATTCGGGCCAACCCGGATTATCTGCGTACCATTGTTGATCAGGAACTGCTGCCATACGTACAGGTGAAATACGCCGGTGCGCTGGTGCTGGGCCAGTATTACAAGAGTGCGACCCCTGCTCAACGTGAAGCCTACTTTGCCGCTTTCCGTGAGTACCTGAAGCAGGCTTACGGTCAGGCGCTGGCGATGTATCACGGTCAAACCTATCAGATTGCGCCAGAACAGCCGCTGGGCGATAAAACCATTGTGCCTATTCGCGTTACCATTATTGACCCGAATGGCCGTCCGCCGGTGCGTCTGGACTTCCAGTGGCGTAAAAACTCCCAGACGGGAAACTGGCAGGCTTACGACATGATTGCTGAAGGCGTCAGTATGATCACCACCAAACAAAACGAGTGGGGAACGCTGCTGCGTACCAAAGGTATCGACGGCCTGACTGCGCAACTGAAATCGATTTCTCAACAGAAAATCACTCTGGAAGAGAAAAAATAATGAGCGAGTCACTGAGCTGGATGCAGACGGGTGACACGCTGGCGTTATCCGGAGAGCTGGATCAGGACGTTCTGCTACCGCTTTGGGAAATGCGTGAGGAAGCGGTGAAGGGGATTACCTGCATCGATCTTAGCCGTGTGTCCCGCGTGGATACGGGTGGACTGGCACTGCTGCTCCATCTTATCGATCTGGCGAAAAAGCAGGGCAACAACGTGACGCTTCAGGGGGTAAACGACAAAGTGTATACCCTCGCGAAATTGTATAATTTGCCTGCTGATGTTCTGCCTCGTTAAATTTTTTCAGGCCGGATATGGCGTTAACCGCCTGTCCGGCAAACCTGCCTGCAAGTCGAGCCTTGTCTGATTTATCAGCGAGGCTTTTTGCTTATTTATGCCAGCGCAACTTTGCTCTAAGATGTTTCGCTGGTTTATTAACTGATGATTGAAGATCCCATGGAAAATAATGAAATTCAGAGCGTGTTGATGAACGCTCTCTCCCTCCAGGAAGTCCACGTTTCCGGCGATGGCAGCCACTTTCAGGTTATTGCCGTGGGTGAGTTGTTTGACGGCATGAGTCGGGTTAAAAAACAGCAGACGGTCTATGGCCCGCTGATGGAATATATTGCGGATAACCGCATTCATGCTGTGTCGATCAAAGCGTATACCCCTGCGGAGTGGGCGCGCGATCGCAAACTGAACGGCTTTTGAGCTATGGGCGATTAGCCGGTAGCGGATATGAATTGTTAACTGAGAACAAACTAAATGGATAAATTTCGTGTTCAGGGGCCAACGAAGCTCCAGGGCGAAGTCACAATTTCCGGCGCTAAAAATGCTGCTCTGCCTATCCTTTTTGCCGCTCTACTGGCGGAAGAACCGGTAGAGATCCAGAACGTCCCAAAACTGAAAGACGTCGATACATCAATGAAGCTGCTAAGCCAGCTGGGGGCGAAAGTAGAACGTAATGGTTCTGTGCATATTGATGCCCGCGACGTTAATGTATTCTGCGCACCTTACGATCTGGTTAAAACCATGCGTGCTTCTATCTGGGCACTGGGGCCGCTGGTAGCGCGCTTTGGTCAGGGGCAAGTTTCACTGCCTGGCGGTTGTACGATCGGTGCGCGTCCGGTTGATCTACACATTTCTGGCCTCGAACAATTAGGCGCGACCATCAAACTGGAAGAAGGTTACGTTAAAGCTTCCGTCGATGGTCGTCTGAAAGGCGCACATATCGTGATGGATAAAGTCAGCGTTGGCGCAACGGTGACCATCATGTGTGCTGCAACCCTGGCGGAAGGTACCACGATTATTGAAAACGCAGCGCGTGAACCGGAAATCGTCGATACCGCGAACTTCCTGATTACGCTGGGTGCGAAAATTAGCGGTCAGGGCACCGATCGTATCGTCATCGAAGGTGTGGAACGTTTAGGCGGCGGTGTCTATCGCGTGCTACCGGATCGTATCGAAACCGGTACTTTCCTGGTGGCGGCGGCGATTTCTCGCGGCAAAATTATCTGCCGTAACGCGCAGCCAGATACTCTCGACGCCGTGCTGGCGAAACTGCGTGACGCTGGAGCGGACATCGAAGTCGGCGAAGACTGGATTAGCCTGGATATGCATGGCAAACGTCCGAAGGCTGTTAACGTACGTACCGCGCCGCATCCGGCATTCCCGACCGATATGCAGGCCCAGTTCACGCTGTTGAACCTGGTGGCAGAAGGGACCGGATTCATCACCGAAACGGTCTTTGAAAACCGCTTTATGCATGTGCCGGAGCTTAGCCGTATGGGCGCGCATGCCGAAATCGAAAGCAATACCGTTATTTGTCACGGTGTTGAAAAACTTTCTGGCGCACAGGTTATGGCAACCGATCTGCGTGCATCAGCAAGCCTGGTGCTGGCTGGCTGTATTGCGGAAGGGACGACGGTGGTTGATCGTATTTATCACATCGATCGTGGCTACGAACGCATTGAAGACAAACTGCGCGCTTTAGGTGCAAATATTGAGCGTGTGAAAGGCGAGTAATCGTCTGAGAGCTGGCAGCCCCGTTCGCGGGGCTACCGCCAGACCACTCATTTTTTCGGTTTAGTGTAGCTACGCATCAACTGCGTTCTGTCGATAAACTCATGGGTCTGCGGATCATGGTAGCGTGATGGCCAGATAACCCAGGGGTCAGTTCCCAGGGCTTTCGCAATAATCATCTCTCCTTTCGGCCATGGGCGCGATAATGCGTTTGCCAGCGTTGAGGAACTCAAACCATTTCTGCGAGACTCCGCCGCCATTGACGTTCCCTTCTTGCGCAAACCCGCAATGATGTCAGCGGGATGCCAGTCAATGAAATTACTTTCCATCTTTCCTCACTCCTTAAGTTAGTCGCTTTCATTCAGAACACTTCTTCTGTCGGGCATCACTATACTCCTGATGGCCTATTGCTCTAAAAAGTTCCTGTAAAAAGTGTGAATATTCAGAATATATAAAGATGCACAGCCCTTTTTTTCAGGTGTTATAGCGCTGAATTAGTGTTTTTATGGAATTTACTGGAATCATCCCGCGCACTGCGCGGGATGAAGGGAGGGGATTAACGATCGCGTTGAACAGCGATGTGCGCGAGGCCGATGAGTGCTTCTCGCCAAGGGGTGTCCGGGAGCACCTGTAATGCTGCGATGGCTTTGTCTGCTTCTTCCTCGGCACGCTGACGCGTCCATTCAAGAGATCCACAAGCGTTCATTGCTTCCAGAACCGGTTCCAGAAGATGGCGACCGTTACCCTGTTCGATGGCGGTACGGATCATCTGTGCCTGTTCTGGTGTGCCATGATGCATCGCATGCAGCAGCGGCAGCGTCGGTTTACCTTCGTTCAGATCGTCGCCGACATTTTTACCTAACTGTTCGCCATCGGCATTGTAATCGAGTAAATCGTCGATCAACTGGAAAGCAGTGCCGAGATAGCGCCCATAATCCTGCAGGCCTTTCTCCTCTTCCGGCGTACAGCCAGCCAGAATCCCGGAACACTGCGCGGCAGCCTCAAACAGACGCGCGGTTTTGCTATAGATAACGCGCATGTAGTTTTCTTCAGTGATGTCCGGATCGTTAACGTTCATCAGTTGCAGAACTTCACCTTCTGCGATGACGTTTACGGCTTCTGACATGACTTCCAGCACTTTGAGCGAACCGAGGCTGGTCATCATCTGGAACGCGCGGGTATAAATAAAATCGCCTACCAGCACGCTGGCGGCATTGCCAAATGCAGCGTTGGCGGTAGCTTTACCCCTGCGCATATCTGATTCATCCACAACGTCGTCGTGCAGCAGAGTCGCCGTGTGGATAAACTCGATCAGGGCAGCAATGGTGACATGCGCATTTCCCTCATAGCCAACAGCTCGTGCAGCCAGTACAGCAATCATCGGACGAATACGTTTACCGCCGCCGCTGACGATGTAATAGCCTAACTGATTGATCAGCTGGACGTCGGAATTAAGCTGCTCAAGGATTGCCGCATTAACACCCGCCATATCTTGCGCGGTTAACTCATTGATTTTTTCTAAATTCATCGCAAAAGCCGGGCTTTTCGCCCCGATTACCTTACTGTGAACAAAGGCAACTTAGGGTTTATGGTTAGGAATATAGAGTGATTGTACTGAAAAAATGGCACAGATAAACGTTACCGTACAAGTTGTGTTTTTTTTCTTCGTGTATTGACTGTAGCACTTGTCAAAGGCGTGCGTTTTGCGTAATATTCGCGCCCTATTGTGAATATTTATAGCGCACTCTGAATCATTGAAAAGGTGTGCGCGGAAGCGGAGTTTTATATGTACGCGGTTTTCCAAAGTGGTGGTAAACAACACCGAGTAAGCGAAGGTCAGACCGTTCGCCTGGAAAAGCTGGACATCGCAACTGGCGAAACTGTTGAGTTCGCTGAAGTGCTGATGATCGCAAACGGTGAAGAAGTCAAAATCGGCGTTCCTTTCGTTGATGGCGGCGTAATCAAAGCTGAAGTTGTTGCTCACGGTCGTGGCGAGAAAGTTAAAATCGTTAAGTTTCGTCGTCGTAAACACTATCGTAAGCAGCAGGGCCATCGTCAGTGGTTCACTGATGTGAAAATTACTGGCATCAGCGCCTAAGACCTGAGGAGAGATTTCAAATGGCACATAAAAAGGCTGGCGGCTCCACACGTAACGGTCGCGATTCAGAAGCTAAACGCCTGGGCGTTAAGCGTTTCGGTGGCGAATCCGTTCTGGCGGGTAGCATCATCGTTCGTCAACGTGGTACCAAATTCCACGCTGGCGCTAACGTAGGTTGCGGTCGTGACCACACTCTGTTTGCTAAAGCAGACGGTAAAGTGAAATTCGAAGTTAAAGGCCCGAAAAACCGTAAATTTATCAGCATCGAAGCTGAATAAGTTTTTCGCGTCCCGGTAACGGATGAAAGCCCCGCAACACGTTGCGGGGCTTTTTACATTCGATAACCGGTAAAAATGCGCATGGTGCGACGTTAATCCGCAAATGCGCTTTGCAGGGAATACGGTATGAAGCAGCAGGCAGGCATTGGCATTCTTTTGGCGCTCACCACAGCAATTTGCTGGGGGGCGTTGCCAATCGCAATGAAGCAGGTGCTGGAGGTGATGGAACCTCCGACAATCGTGTTTTACCGTTTCTTGATGGCGAGTATTGGCCTTGGTGCCATTCTTGCGGTGAAGAAGAGGTTGCCGCCATTACGCGTGTTTCGTAAGCCACGCTGGTTGATTTTGTTGGCAGTGGCGACCGCCGGGCTGTTTGGGAACTTCATCCTGTTCAGCTCATCCTTGCAATACCTGAGTCCGACCGCTTCGCAGGTGATTGGGCAACTCTCGCCAGTTGGCATGATGGTTGCCAGCGTATTTATCCTGAAAGAGAAAATGCGCAGCACTCAGGTTGTAGGGGCATTGATGCTCCTGAGCGGCCTGGTGATGTTTTTTAACACCAGTCTGGTCGAGATATTTACAAAGCTCACCGATTACACCTGGGGAGTTATCTTTGGGGTCGGTGCGGCGACGGTTTGGGTGAGTTATGGCGTGGCGCAAAAGGTTTTATTGCGTCGGCTGGCCTCACCGCAGATCCTGTTTTTACTGTACACTTTATGTACAATTGCGCTCTTCCCTCTGGCAAAGCCTGGAGTGATAGCGCAGCTTAGCCACTGGCAGCTCGCATGTTTAATTTTTTGCGGACTGAATACATTGGTAGGATATGGCGCCCTGGCGGAAGCGATGGCTCGCTGGCAGGCAGCGCAGGTGAGCGCGATCATCACGCTCACCCCACTGTTTACGCTGTTTTTTTCAGATCTTTTATCACTGGCCTGGCCCGATTTCTTCGCCAGACCGATGTTAAACCTTTTAGGTTATCTCGGTGCGTTTGTCGTGGTTGCGGGCGCGATGTATTCCGCCATTGGTCATCGTATTTGGGGCGGATTACGTAAGCATACAACGGTGGTATCGCA
Organism: uncultured Escherichia sp.; assembly: GCF_948475835.1. NCBI lineage: Bacteria > Pseudomonadati > Pseudomonadota > Gammaproteobacteria > Enterobacterales > Enterobacteriaceae > Escherichia > uncultured Escherichia sp. The sequence goes on from NZ_CAOLGM010000001.1 coordinate 84,328, forward strand.
ACCCCGCGCAGGCGAATGATTTACGGAGAATAAAATGAAGTTTGTTGATGAAGCATCGATTCTGGTCGTTGCAGGTGATGGCGGTAATGGTTGCGTGAGCTTCCGCCGCGAAAAGTATATTCCGAAAGGCGGCCCGGATGGCGGCGACGGTGGTGATGGTGGTGACGTATGGATGGAAGCCGACGAAAACCTGAACACGCTTATCGATTATCGTTTTGAAAAATCTTTCCGTGCAGAGCGCGGTCAGAACGGCGCAAGCCGCGATTGTACCGGTAAGCGCGGTAAAGACGTGACGATTAAAGTGCCGGTAGGTACGCGTGTAATCGACCAGGGTACTGGTGAAACCATGGGCGATATGACTAAACACGGTCAGCGTCTGCTGGTTGCTAAGGGCGGCTGGCACGGTCTGGGCAATACCCGTTTCAAATCGTCAGTTAACCGTACACCACGGCAGAAAACTAACGGTACGCCGGGCGATAAGCGTGAGCTGCTGCTGGAGCTGATGCTGCTGGCTGACGTCGGTATGTTGGGGATGCCAAACGCGGGTAAATCGACCTTTATTCGTGCGGTATCGGCGGCTAAACCGAAAGTGGCGGATTATCCGTTTACCACTCTGGTGCCAAGTCTGGGTGTGGTACGAATGGACAACGAAAAGAGCTTCGTTGTTGCCGATATTCCAGGACTGATTGAAGGCGCTGCGGAAGGCGCAGGTCTGGGCATTCGCTTCCTGAAGCACCTGGAACGTTGCCGCGTCCTGTTGCACCTCATCGATATCGATCCGATTGACGGCACCGATCCGGTTGAAAACGCGCGTATTATTATCAGCGAGCTGGAAAAATACAGCCAGGATCTGGCGGCGAAACCACGTTGGTTAGTGTTCAATAAGATCGATCTGCTGGATAAGGCAGAAGCTGAAGAGAAAGCCAAAGCGATTGCTGAAGCGCTGGGCTGGGAAGATAAATATTATCTGATCTCTGCGGCGAGTGGACTGGGCGTGAAAGATCTCTGCTGGGATGTGATGACCTTTATCATTGAAAACCCGGTCGTGCAGGCTGAAGAAGCGAAACAGCCAGAGAAAGTCGAATTCATGTGGGATGATTATCATCGCCAGCAGCTTGAAGAGATTGCTGAAGAGGATGATGAGGACTGGGATGATGACTGGGACGAAGACGACGAAGAAGGCGTTGAGTTCATTTACAAGCGTTAATCAGCAAAACCCCGGCCATGTGCCGGGGTTTCTTTTTGACTAATTGTTCTGATAAATATCTTTATACAAACGGCTTTCAAAACGCACTAACGGAATACGGCGATTACGCTGATCCGCCGGTTCTACTGCATAGCCAGAAAGATATTGTACAAACGCCATTCGTTGCCCGCTCGCTGTGGTAATGAATCCCGCCAGGTTATATACCCCCTGCAACGAACCGGTTTTCGCTGAGACTTTTCCATCCACGCCCGCCTGATGCAGACCTGCACGGTACTGCAAAGAGCCGTCATAGCCCGCCAGCGGCAGCATGGAGATAAAGTTAAGTTCATTGTCGTGTTGGGCAATGTATTGCAACACCTGCATCATGGTGGCGGGGGCAATCAGGTTATGCCGCGAAAGCCCTGAACCATCGGCAATAATGGTGTTTCCAATATCGACACCGGCTTGCTGGCGCAGGATCTGACGCACGGCGTCCGACCCGGCCCGCCATGTTCCAGGCACATTGAAGCGCGCATGGCCTATCATGCGGAAAACCGTATCGGCGATCATGTTGTCCGACTTTTTCAGCATAATCTTAAGCAGATCGTGCAACGGGGCCGACTGTTTACTGGCAACTACCGTTCCAGGTTCGTTAACCTGAGTCTGGCGCAGCAGTGTTCCGCTCCAGGTGATACCTGCCTGTTTTAACTCATCTTTCAGAATTGCCCCGGCATAGCTGGCTCCATCCTGCACGGCAAAAGCCAACGGGAGCGGCTCAGAACGTTGTGGCAGGCATCCCGTCAGCGTAAAGCGGTTCAGGTCGCCTGGTACGACATCCAGTTCGCAGTATTGCGCTTCGGCAGAACCTCGGGGGAGGGTGCGTACCTGGCTGAACATCGTAACGGGGTAATAAGATGCCACGCGTATAAAAGCCATATCACCAGGTTTTGGGGCACTGTAGAGCGAGACGGAGAAACAGTTGCGGTCAACTATGGCAGCGGCAGGCGGAGCGCTAAAGCATTGTGTCATGTCATTCCATGGCCAGCCGGGGGCTTTATCGTGGCTGGCGAAAATGGAGGTATCTATCAACACATTGCCATCGATTTGGTTGACGCCAGATTTTTTCAAAGTCGCGACCATATTGCGAATATCCTGACGTTTTAACGTCGGATCGGCACCAAATCGCGCCACTAAGTCACCCTTAAGTACGCCGTTTTCCACATTGCCTTTGGTTTCAAGCGTCGTGGTGAAACGAAAATCGGGGCCGAGTTGAATCAACGCCGCCAGCGCAGTAATCACTTTCTGCGTACTGGCGGGCAGCGCCATCTGCTGACTGTGGTAATCAATAGCGGGGGCCGACGCGCCGACTTTTTGCACCATCAGGGCAAGGTTGGCACCAGCGGGGAGTTGAGTAACGTACTCATCAACATTCGCGGCCTGAACACTGAACGCTATACAGCTGGTCAATCCGATGATAAATCTGGAAAATCGCATAATCTCGCGCTAACAACCTGGAATCGAGCCGTCATACTACGGCGCAACGCCCTATAAAGTAAACGATGACCCTTCGGGAACTTCAGGGTAAAATGACTATCAAAATGTGAATTGTAGCTGACCTGGGACTTGTACCCGGGTCGGTATTTTTTTGCTTCTGGTCCCGGTGAGGAGTTATGCCGGGCAGGCCGAACAGCCGGGGTGGGTGAAGACTTGCCCCATCAGGAATATTCAAGAGGTATAACAAATGCAAGCTATTCCGATGACCTTACGCGGCGCTGAAAAATTACGCGAAGAGCTGGATTTTCTGAAATCTGTGCGCCGTCCTGAAATCATTGCTGCTATCGCGGAAGCGCGTGAGCATGGCGACCTGAAAGAAAACGCCGAATACCACGCAGCTCGTGAACAGCAGGGTTTCTGCGAAGGCCGTATTAAAGACATCGAAGCCAAGCTGTCGAACGCGCAGGTGATTGATGTCACCAAAATGCCCAACAATGGGCGCGTTATTTTTGGTGCTACCGTAACGGTGCTGAATCTGGATTCTGACGAAGAACAGACTTATCGCATCGTTGGCGATGACGAAGCTGACTTTAAACAAAACCTGATTTCTGTAAACTCGCCTATTGCTCGTGGCCTGATCGGCAAAGAAGAAGATGATGTTGTGGTCATCAAAACGCCGGGCGGCGAAGTAGAATTTGAAGTAATTAAGGTGGAATACCTGTAAGAATTACCCAATACTCAAGATGTTGATGTATTGTAAAGAAAGGAAAAAGGCCGCTATGCGGCCTTTTATCAACGAACAGAGCGTGGCATTTTGCTCTCCTGCCTGCGGAAAACCCCTCGTTTTACACAGCAAATGTGTGTAACTTTAGGATAATCTTAGCGTGGCAGCGAGATTTTACGTTCTTTAGTTGGGCGATAAAGCACCAGCGTTTTACCGATGACCTGTACATTACAGGCGCCGGTTTCGCGCACGATAGCTTCCACGATCAAGGTTTTAGTTTCGCGATCTTCGGTGGCGATTTTCACCTTGATGAGTTCATGGTGCTCTAACGCTTGTTCAATCTCGGCCAGCACCCCTTCGGTCAAACCATTACTGCCAAGCAGAACAACTGGCTTGAGCGGATGTGCCAGACCTTTCAGGTGCTGTTTTTGTTTAGTACTCAGATTCATCGTATTTTTTGCTTACGTTGGGATTGAAAACGGGTCATTCTACCGCCATCTCCCATATATCACCAAATAGGCGCGTAAAAATTTACGCAATTGGTTACGATGAGTTATCCCCATGGGAAAGTTAAATGACAGGTAAGAAGCGTTCTGCCAGCTCCAGCCGCTGGCTTCAGGAACACTTTAGCGATAAATATGTTCAACAGGCACAGAAAAAGGGGTTACGTTCCCGTGCCTGGTTTAAACTTGATGAAATACAGCAAAGTGACAAACTCTTTAAACCGGGAATGACGGTTGTCGACCTTGGTGCTGCTCCGGGTGGTTGGTCACAATATGTGGTCACCCAAATTGGCGGCAAAGGCCGCATCATCGCTTGCGATCTTTTACCTATGGATCCTATCGTTGGTGTGGACTTTCTTCAGGGCGATTTTCGTGATGAACTGGTGATGAAAGCACTGCTGGAGCGCGTTGGCGACAGCAAAGTCCAGGTTGTCATGTCCGATATGGCACCAAACATGAGCGGAACACCGGCGGTGGATATCCCCCGTGCCATGTATCTGGTGGAACTGGCGTTAGAAATGTGTCGTGATGTATTAGCGCCAGGTGGCAGTTTTGTAGTGAAGGTGTTCCAGGGCGAAGGTTTCGATGAGTATCTAAGGGAAATTCGCTCCCTGTTTACGAAGGTCAAAGTTCGTAAGCCGGACTCTTCTCGTGCACGTTCGCGGGAAGTGTATATTGTAGCGACCGGGCGTAAACCCTAACCGGGAGATTTCAGACGAAAGTTTGAAAGATGCTGGATATAGAGTATCCTGACGCTGTTTTTAACACAGTTGTAATAAGAGGTTAATCCCTTGAGTGACATGGCGAAAAACCTAATACTCTGGCTGGTCATTGCCGTTGTGCTGATGTCAGTATTCCAGAGCTTTGGGCCCAGCGAGTCTAATGGCCGTAAGGTGGATTACTCTACCTTCCTACAAGAGGTCAATAACGACCAGGTTCGTGAAGCGCGTATCAACGGACGTGAAATCAACGTTACCAAGAAAGATAGTAACCGTTATACCACTTACATTCCGGTTCAGGATCCGAAATTACTGGATAACCTGTTGACCAAGAACGTCAAGGTTGTCGGTGAACCGCCTGAAGAACCAAGCCTGCTGGCTTCTATCTTCATCTCCTGGTTCCCGATGCTGTTGCTGATTGGTGTCTGGATCTTCTTCATGCGTCAAATGCAGGGCGGCGGTGGCAAAGGTGCCATGTCGTTTGGTAAGAGCAAAGCGCGCATGCTGACGGAAGATCAGATCAAAACGACCTTTGCTGACGTTGCGGGCTGCGACGAAGCAAAAGAAGAAGTTGCTGAACTGGTAGAGTATCTGCGCGAGCCGAGCCGCTTCCAGAAACTCGGCGGTAAGATCCCGAAAGGCGTCCTGATGGTCGGTCCTCCGGGTACCGGTAAAACGTTGCTGGCGAAAGCGATTGCAGGCGAAGCGAAAGTTCCGTTCTTTACTATCTCCGGTTCTGACTTCGTAGAAATGTTCGTCGGTGTGGGTGCATCCCGTGTTCGTGACATGTTCGAACAGGCGAAGAAAGCGGCACCGTGCATCATCTTTATCGATGAAATCGACGCCGTAGGCCGCCAGCGTGGCGCTGGTCTGGGCGGTGGTCACGATGAACGTGAACAGACTCTGAACCAGATGCTGGTTGAGATGGATGGCTTCGAAGGTAACGAAGGTATCATCGTTATCGCCGCGACTAACCGTCCGGACGTTCTCGACCCGGCCCTGCTGCGTCCTGGCCGTTTCGACCGTCAGGTTGTGGTCGGCTTGCCAGATGTTCGCGGTCGTGAGCAGATCCTGAAAGTTCACATGCGTCGCGTACCATTGGCCCCCGATATCGACGCGGCAATCATTGCCCGTGGTACTCCTGGTTTCTCCGGTGCTGACCTGGCGAACCTGGTGAACGAAGCGGCACTGTTCGCTGCTCGTGGCAACAAACGCGTTGTGTCGATGGTTGAGTTCGAGAAAGCGAAAGACAAAATCATGATGGGTGCGGAACGTCGCTCCATGGTGATGACGGAAGCGCAGAAAGAATCAACGGCTTACCACGAAGCGGGTCATGCGATTATCGGTCGCCTGGTGCCGGAACACGATCCGGTGCACAAAGTGACGATTATCCCACGCGGTCGTGCGCTGGGTGTGACTTTCTTCTTGCCTGAGGGCGACGCAATCAGCGCCAGCCGTCAGAAACTGGAAAGCCAGATTTCTACGCTGTACGGTGGTCGTCTGGCAGAAGAGATCATCTATGGGCCGGAACATGTTTCTACCGGTGCGTCCAACGATATTAAAGTTGCGACCAATCTGGCACGTAACATGGTGACCCAGTGGGGCTTCTCTGAGAAATTGGGTCCACTGCTGTACGCGGAAGAAGAAGGTGAAGTATTCCTCGGCCGTAGCGTAGCGAAAGCGAAACATATGTCCGATGAAACTGCACGTATCATCGACCAGGAAGTGAAAGCACTGATTGAGCGTAACTATAATCGTGCGCGTCAGCTTCTGACCGACAATATGGATATTCTGCATGCGATGAAAGATGCTCTCATGAAATATGAGACTATCGACGCACCGCAGATTGATGACCTGATGGCACGTCGCGATGTACGTCCGCCAGCGGGCTGGGAAGAACCAGGCGCTTCTAACAATTCTGGCGACAATGGTAGTCCAAAGGCTCCTCGTCCGGTTGATGAACCGCGTACGCCGAACCCGGGTAACACCATGTCAGAGCAGTTAGGCGACAAGTAAGTTCCCGCATCAGATGACTGTATTTGTACCGAAAACCCCGGGGCGTGCTCCGGGGTTTTTTCTTATCAATTCATACCAGGGATAACATCATGAAACTCTTTGCCCAGGGTACTTCACTGGACCTTAGCCATCCTCACGTAATGGGGATCCTCAACGTCACGCCTGATTCCTTTTCGGATGGTGGCACGCATAACTCGCTGATAGATGCGGTGAAACATGCGAATCTGATGATCAATGCTGGCGCGACGATCATTGACGTTGGTGGCGAGTCCACGCGCCCAGGGGCGGCGGAAGTTAGCGTTGAAGAAGAGTTGCAACGTGTTATTCCTGTGGTTGAGGCAATTGCTCAACGCTTCGAAGTCTGGATCTCGGTCGATACATCCAAACCAGAAGTCATCCGTGAGTCAGCGAAAGTTGGCGCTCACATTATTAATGATATCCGCTCCCTTTCCGAACCTGGCGCTCTGGAGGCGGCTGCAGAAACCGGTTTACCGGTTTGTCTGATGCATATGCAGGGAAATCCAAAAACCATGCAGGAAGCTCCGAAGTATGACGATGTCTTTGCAGAAGTGAATCGCTACTTTATTGAGCAAATAGCACGTTGCGAGCAGGCGGGTATCGCAAAAGAGAAATTGTTGCTCGACCCCGGATTCGGTTTCGGTAAAAATCTCTCCCATAACTATTCATTACTGGCGCGCCTGGCTGAATTTCACCATTTCAACCTGCCGCTGTTGGTGGGTATGTCACGAAAATCGATGATTGGGCAGCTGCTGAACGTGGGGCCGTCCGAGCGCCTGAGCGGTAGTCTGGCCTGTGCGGTCATTGCCGCAATGCAAGGCGCGCACATCATTCGTGTTCATGACGTCAAAGAAACCGTAGAAGCGATGCGGGTGGTGGAAGCCACTCTGTCTGCAAAGGAAAACAAACGCTATGAGTAATCGTAAATATTTCGGTACCGATGGGATTCGTGGTCGTGTAGGGGATGCGCCGATCACACCTGATTTTGTGCTTAAGCTGGGTTGGGCCGCGGGTAAAGTGCTGGCGCGCCACGGCTCCCGTAAGATTATTATTGGTAAAGACACGCGTATTTCTGGCTATATGCTGGAGTCAGCACTGGAAGCGGGTCTGGCGGCAGCGGGCCTTTCCGCACTCTTCACTGGCCCGATGCCAACACCGGCCGTGGCTTATCTGACGCGTACCTTCCGCGCAGAGGCCGGAATTGTGATATCTGCATCGCATAACCCGTTCTACGATAATGGGATTAAATTCTTCTCTATCGACGGCACCAAACTGCCGGATGCGGTAGAAGAGGCCATCGAAGCGGAAATGGAAAAGGAGATCAGCTGCGTTGATTCGGCAGAACTGGGTAAAGCCAGCCGTATCGTTGATGCCGCGGGTCGCTATATCGAGTTTTGCAAAGCCACGTTCCCGAACGAACTTAGCCTCAGTGAACTGAAGATTGTGGTGGATTGTGCAAACGGTGCGACTTATCACATCGCGCCGAACGTGCTGCGCGAACTGGGGGCGAACGTTATCGCTATCGGTTGTGAGCCAAACGGTGTAAACATCAATGCCGAAGTGGGGGCTACCGACGTTCGCGCGCTCCAGGCTCGTGTGCTGGCTGAAAAAGCGGATCTCGGTATTGCCTTCGACGGCGATGGCGATCGCGTGATTATGGTCGACCATGAAGGCAATAAAGTCGATGGCGATCAGATCATGTATATCATCGCGCGTGAAGGTCTTCGTCAGGGCCAGCTGCGTGGTGGCGCTGTGGGTACATTGATGAGCAACATGGGGCTTGAACTGGCGCTGAAACAGTTAGGAATTCCATTTGCGCGCGCGAAAGTGGGTGACCGCTACGTACTGGAAAAAATGCAGGAGAAAGGCTGGCGTATCGGTGCAGAGAATTCCGGTCATGTGATCCTACTGGATAAAACTACTACCGGTGACGGCATCGTTGCTGGCTTGCAGGTGCTGGCGGCGATGGCACGTAACCATATGAGCCTGCACGACCTTTGCAGCGGCATGAAAATGTTCCCGCAGATTCTGGTTAACGTACGTTACACCGCAGGTAGCGGCGATCCACTTGAGCATGAGTCAGTTAAAGCCGTGACCGCAGAGGTTGAAGCTGCGCTGGGCAACCGTGGACGCGTGTTGCTGCGTAAATCCGGCACCGAACCGTTAATTCGCGTGATGGTGGAAGGCGAAGACGAAGCGCAGGTGACTGAATTTGCACACCGCATCGCCGATGCAGTAAAAGCCGTTTAAAGCGTTAGATAACTGGCTAAAAAGGCGGCGATTGTCGCCTTTTTTCTCAGCGAACACATCGGTTTTGCTGTTTTTTTCCGCAGTTGATACAATGCGATAAAATTGCCCTTGCGAAGGTCATTCGCTTTGGTTAGTATTCACACCCGCTTCAGTGGGAAAGATTAAAAACTCCCGCTTTATTGGTTGAAGCATTGGTACGCGGCAACTCCGCAAGGAACAGGTTGATTATGTACGAAGCTCTTTTAGTAGTTTTCCTTATTGTGGCAATTGGCCTTGTTGGTCTGATCATGCTGCAGCAAGGTAAAGGCGCTGATATGGGAGCCTCCTTCGGAGCAGGCGCTTCCGCTACGCTGTTTGGTTCAAGTGGTTCTGGTAACTTCATGACCCGCATGACGGCGCTGCTGGCAACGTTATTCTTCATCATCAGTCTGGTGCTGGGTAACATCAATAGCAACAAAACCAATAAAGGTAGCGAATGGGAAAATCTGAGTGCACCGGTGAAAACCGAACAAACTCAACCAGCTGCTCCGGCTAAGCCGACCAGCGATATCCCGAACTAAAAAGTAGTATCCGTGCCGAGGTGGTGGAATTGGTAGACACGCTACCTTGAGGTGGTAGTGCCCAATAGGGCTTACGGGTTCAAGTCCCGTCCTCGGTACCAAATTCCAGAAAAGAGACGCTGAAAAGCGTCTTTTTTCGTTTTGGTCCTGGTCTGAGGAATGGTTGTCAGGTATCTGTATCTCGTCCAGTTGCTTTACTCGTAGCTGGTACCTTGAAACGATGGTGCCGGTACGCCTTAGTTATAAACTTTTCCCTTCTGCTGACATAATTGGCACTTTATTGTGTCAACTCCAGTTCCGGTACGAATACGGATATGTTTACTTCTCGATAAACCATCCTGCTCCTGTCAGTATAACTACTGATGGCTACGTTCTGCGTAATGTTTAGAGACGCATTGATAATGTTATTTAATTACTGAGAACGCAATGGCCGCATCATTTAAAAAGAAAAAACTAACAGTGTTTCGGTCTGATATGGATCAGAGTTGAAAAACATGTCTGATATAAAATTGAACATTGTTGATAATTGTTTATATTGGTTGTGAACTTGGATTTCTGGATGACAGTATTCAACAAATTTGCTAGAAGTTTTAAATCTCATTGGTTGTTGTATCTTTGTGTTATTGTTTTTGGTATTACGAACTTAGTCGCCTCTTCCGGCGCGCATATGGTTCAGCGATTGCTGTTCTTCGTCCTGACCATCCTGGTTGTAAAACGTATATCATCCCTTCCGCTTCGCCTGCTTGTTGCCGCACCATTTGTGTTACTGACTGCGGCAGACATGAGTATTAGCCTCTATTCATGGTGTACCTTTGGTACAACTTTCAATGATGGATTTGCGATTAGTGTGCTCCAGAGTGATCCGGATGAAGTTGTCAAAATGCTGGGGATGTATATCCCTTATCTATGTGCTTTTGCTTTTTTATCCCTTCTTTTTTTGGCAGTAATAATAAAATATGATGTTTCCTTGCCGACAAAAAAAGTGACAGGAATATTATTGCTGATTGTCATTTCGGGCAGTTTATTTTCCGCTTGTCAATTTGCTTATAAAGATGCAAAAAATAAAAAAGCGTTCAGTCCATATATACTAGCGTCGCGATTTGCTACCTATACGCCGTTTTTTAATCTCAACTATTTTGCTTTAGCAGCGAAAGAGCATCAAAGATTACTCTCAATTGCAAACACGGTGCCGTATTTTCAATTATCAGTCAGGGATACAGGTATTGATACCTACGTGTTGATTGTGGGGGAGTCTGTACGTGTCGACAATATGTCTTTGTATGGATATACACGCTCTACGACACCGCAAGTTGAAGCACAAAGAAAACAGATCAAACTGTTTAATCAAGCAATAAGCGGCGCACCTTACACTGCGCTGTCGGTTCCCCTTTCTTTAACTGCTGATTCTGTTTTGAGTCATGACATTCATAATTACCCCGACAACATTATTAATATGGCTAATCAAGCAGGATTTCAGACTTTCTGGCTAAGCTCGCAATCCGCTTTTCGGCAGAATGGTACAGCAGTTACCAGTATCGCCATGCGCGCCATGGAAACAGTCTATGTCAGAGGATTTGATGAATTGTTGTTGCCGCATTTATCGCAAGCGTTACAGCAAAAGACGCAGCAAAAGAAACTGATTGTTCTTCATTTAAATGGAAGCCATGAACCGGCTTGTAGCGCCTATCCGCAATCCAGCGCCGTGTTTCAACCGCAGGACGATCAGGATGCCTGCTATGACAACTCCATTCATTACACAGACAGTTTGCTAGGTCAGGTTTTTGAATTATTAAAAGATCGCCGCGCCTCGGTCATGTATTTTGCCGACCACGGCCTGGAACGCGACCCTACGAAGAAGAACGTCTATTTTCATGGAGGCAGGGAGGCCAGCCAGCAGGCATATCATGTCCCGATGTTTATCTGGTATAGCCCCGTTCTTGGGGATGGCGTGGATCGCACAACAGAAAACGATATCTTTTCCACTGCGTACAATAATTACCTTATTAATGCGTGGATGGGGGTAACAAAGCCGGAACAGCCGCAAACGCTGGAGGAAGTGATTGCACACTATAAAGGAGACTCACGGGTTGTGGATGCAAACCATGATGTTTTCGATTATGTGATGCTCAGAAAGGAGTTTACAGAGGATAAGCAAGGTAACCCCACCCCTGAAGGGCAGGGTTGATGTCGAATTACTGGCCTTTATTTTCCAGATTCTCCACCTGCGGCACGCCTGAAGTGGCAGAGGAGGAGAGCAGGCCAGTTTTGGCATAACCGAAAAGTTTCTCGCGGGTATCGGTGATATCCAGGTTGCGCATGGTCAATTGACCAATACGATCATCTGGCGAGAACACCGAGTCGCCTTTTTCCATCGTCAGACGCTCTGGCTTGTAGGTCAGGTTCTCTGAGACGGTATTCAGGATTGAATAATCGTTCCCACGGCGCAGCTCCAGGGTAACTTCACCAGTGATCTGGCTGGCAACCCAGCGTTGCAGAGAGTCACGCAGCATCAGCGCCTGGGAGTCAAACCAACGCCCCTGATACAGCAGACGGCCCAACTGACGACCATGCGCGTGATACTGCTCAATGGTGTCTTCGTTGTGAATACCGGTCAACAGACGTTCATACGCAATGTGCAGCAGTGCCATCCCCGGAGCTTCGTAAATACCACGGCTTTTCGCTTCGATGATACGGTTTTCAATCTGGTCGCTCATGCCCAGGCCGTGACGACCGCCGATGCGGTTAGCTTCCAGCATCATTTCTACGTCGTCGCTAAAGGTTTTACCGTTCAGCGCCACCGGATGACCTTGCTCAAAGCGTACTGTGACTTCTTCTGCCGGGATCTTCACGCTCTCATCCCAGAATTTCACGCCCATAATCGGGTTGACGATTTTGACGCTGGAGTTGAGGTATTCCAGATCCTTCGCTTCATGCGTTGCACCAAGCATGTTGGAGTCTGTGGAGTAGGCTTTTTCGACAGACATTTTGTAGTCGAAACCGCAGGCAATCATAAATTCAGACATCTCATGACGGCCGCCCAGTTCATCAATAAAGTCAGTATCAAGCCACGGTTTGTAAATCTGCAGTTCAGCATTGGTCAGCAGACCATAACGATAGAAACGTTCGATATCGTTTCCTTTATAGGTGCTACCGTCACCCCAGATATTCACGCCATCTTCTTTCATCGCAGCAACCAGCATGGTACCAGTCACGGCGCGGCCCAGCGGCGTCGTGTTGAAATAGGTCAGGCCGCCGGTGGTGTTATGAAATGCGCCACACTGAATAGCGGCAATACCTTCGGCCACCAGTTGTTTGCGGCAGTCGATCAGACGTGCGTTCTCCGCGCCGTATTCCATGGCACGACGAGGGATCGCATCATAATCCTCTTCGTCTGGCTGGCCCAGGTTTGCAGTATATGCATAAGGAACCGCTCCCTTTTGTCGCATCCACAGCAGTGCGGCACTGGTGTCCAGACCGCCAGAAAAAGCGATACCAATACGTTGACCTACCGGGAGATGCTTGAGAATCGTCGTCATAAAATAACACCCTGCTTAATTAACTGATGATGAGCCTGGATTTCCGCTCTCACTGAATTTTTATGCAAAATAAATGAGTTTTCATTTAATCATCTTTTATCGGAGACAGGAAGAGTTTAGTGTGTTTTTTGTAAAATAATGCGCTTAAGGGAGAGCAGGAGAAGGCAAAAGTATTCAACAAATGAAAGTGAATTGGATATTCATTCACGTGATTAGCAATAAACGTTGACAAAATGTGGCATGGATCACTATAATGCCTGCAGATTTTACGTCCCGTCTCGGTACACCAAATCCCAGCAGTATTTGCATCTTTTACCCAAAACGAGTAGAATTTGCCACGTTTCAGGCGCGGGGTGGAGCAGCCTGGTAGCTCGTCGGGCTCATAACCCGAAGGTCGTCGGTTCAAATCCGGCCCCCGCAACCACTTTCCCTTAGAGTCCTTTTTCAAATATACTGTGAAGACTTCGGCCTTCGTAGTGGGATTTGAAAAAATCCTTCTGGAAAGTGCTCCAGACCGCAGTTGCGGTTATAGGGTTCAGTTATATAAAGCCCCGATTTATCGGGGTTTTTTGTTATCTGACTACAGAATAACTGGGCTTTAAGCCCTTTTTTTATGTCTTGGGGGTGGGCTTGTCCACATTAGAGCAAAAATTAACAGAGATGATTACTGCGCCAGTTGAGGCCCTGGGTTTTGAACTGGTTGGCATCGAATTTATTCGCGGTCGCACATCCACACTGCGCATCTATATTGATAGTGAAGATGGCATCAATGTTGATGATTGTGCTGATGTGAGCCACCAGGTAAGTGCTGTGCTGGATGTTGAAGATCCCATCACCGTTGCTTATAACCTGGAAGTCTCCTCACCGGGTCTCGATCGCCCACTGTTCACGGCTGAACACTACGCCCGTTTTGTCGGAGAAGAGGTGACTCTGGTTCTCCGTATGGCGGTACAAAACCGTCGTAAATGGCAGGGCGTTATCAAAGCGGTAGACGGTGAAATGATCACAGTTACCGTCGAAGGTAAAGATGAAGTGTTCGCGCTGAGTAATATCCAGAAGGCGAACCTGGTTCCCCACTTTTAATAGTCTGGATGAGGTGAAAAGCCCGCGATGAACAAAGAAATTTTGGCTGTAGTTGAAGCCGTATCCAATGAAAAGGCGCTACCTCGCGAGAAGATTTTCGAAGCATTGGAAAGCGCGCTGGCGACAGCAACAAAGAAAAAATATGAACAAGAGATCGACGTCCGCGTGCAGATCGATCGCAAAAGCGGTGATTTTGACACCTTCCGTCGCTGGTTAGTTGTTGATGAAGTCACCCAGCCGACCAAGGAAATCACCCTTGAAGCCGCACGTTATGAAGATGAAAGCCTGAACCTGGGCGATTACGTTGAAGATCAGATTGAGTCTGTTACCTTTGACCGTATCACTACCCAGACGGCAAAACAGGTTATCGTGCAGAAAGTGCGTGAAGCCGAACGTGCGATGGTGGTTGATCAGTTCCGTGAACACGAAGGTGAAATCATCACCGGCGTGGTGAAAAAAGTAAACCGCGACAACATCTCTTTGGATCTCGGCAACAATGCTGAAGCCGTGATCCTGCGCGAAGATATGCTGCCGCGTGAAAACTTCCGCCCTGGCGACCGCGTTCGTGGCGTGCTCTATTCCGTTCGCCCGGAAGCGCGTGGCGCGCAACTGTTCGTCACTCGTTCCAAGCCGGAAATGCTGATCGAACTGTTCCGTATTGAAGTGCCAGAAATCGGCGAAGAAGTGATTGAAATTAAAGCAGCGGCTCGCGATCCGGGTTCTCGTGCGAAAATCGCGGTGAAAACCAACGATAAACGTATCGATCCGGTAGGTGCCTGTGTAGGTATGCGTGGCGCGCGTGTTCAGGCGGTTTCTACTGAACTGGGCGGCGAGCGTATCGATATCGTCCTGTGGGATGATAACCCGGCGCAGTTTGTGATTAACGCAATGGCACCGGCAGACGTTGCTTCTATCGTGGTGGATGAAGATAAACACACCATGGATATCGCCGTTGAAGCCGGTAACCTGGCGCAGGCGATTGGCCGTAACGGTCAGAACGTGCGTCTGGCTTCGCAGCTGAGCGGTTGGGAACTCAACGTAATGACCGTTGACGACCTGCAGGCTAAGCATCAGGCGGAAGCGCACGCAGCGATCGACACCTTCACCAAATATCTCGACATCGACGAAGACTTCGCGACTGTTCTGGTAGAAGAAGGTTTCTCGACGCTGGAAGAACTGGCCTATGTGCCGATGAAAGAGCTGTTGGAAATCGAAGGCCTTGATGAGCCGACCGTTGAAGCACTGCGCGAGCGTGCTAAAAATGCACTGGCCACCATTGCACAGGCCCAGGAAGAAAGCCTCGGTGATAACAAACCGGCTGACGATCTGCTGAACCTTGAAGGGGTAGATCGTGATTTGGCATTCAAACTGGCCGCCCGTGGCGTTTGTACGCTGGAAGATCTCGCCGAACAGGGCATTGATGATCTGGCTGATATCGAAGGGTTGACCGACGAAAAAGCCGGAGCACTGATTATGGCTGCCCGTAATATTTGCTGGTTCGGTGACGAAGCGTAATAAACTGTAGCAGGAAGGAACAGCATGACAGATGTAACGATTAAAACGCTGGCCGCAGAGCGACAGACCTCCGTGGAACGCCTGGTACAGCAATTTGCTGATGCAGGTATCCGGAAGTCTGCTGACGACTCTGTGTCTGCACAAGAGAAACAGACTTTGATTGACCACCTGAATCAGAAAAATTCAGGCCCGGACAAATTGACGCTGCAACGTAAAACACGCAGCACCCTTAACATTCCTGGTACCGGTGGAAAAAGCAAATCGGTACAAATCGAAGTCCGCAAGAAACGCACCTTTGTGAAACGCGATCCGCAAGAGGCTGAACGCCTTGCAGCGGAAGAGCAAGCGCAGCGTGAAGCGGAAGAGCAAGCCCGTCGTGAGGCAGAAGAATCGGCTAAACGCGAGGCGCAACAAAAAGCTGAACGTGAGGCCGCAGAACAAGCTAAGCGTGAAGCTGCTGAACAAGCGAAACGTGAAGCTGCGGAAAAAGACAAAGTGAGCAATCAACAAGACGATATGACTAAAAACGCCCAGGCTGAAAAAGCCCGCCGTGAGCAGGAAGCTGCAGAGCTCAAGCGTAAAGCTGAAGAAGAAGCGCGTCGTAAACTCGAAGAAGAAGCACGTCGCGTTGCTGAAGAAGCACGTCGTATGGCGGAAGAAAACAAATGGACTGATAACGCGGAACCGACTGAAGATTCCAGCGATTATCATGTCACAACTTCTCAACATGCTCGCCAGGCAGAAGACGAAAGCGATCGTGAAGTCGAAGGCGGCCGTGGCCGTGGTCGTAACGCGAAAGCAGCGCGTCCGAAGAAAGGCAACAAACACGCTGAATCAAAAGCTGATCGTGAAGAAGCACGCGCAGCAGTACGTGGCGGTAAAGGCGGAAAACGTAAAGGTTCTTCCCTGCAGCAAGGCTTCCAGAAGCCAGCTCAGGCCGTTAACCGTGACGTTGTGATCGGCGAAACCATCACCGTTGGCGAACTGGCGAACAAGATGGCGGTTAAAGGCTCTCAGGTCATCAAAGCGATGATGAAACTGGGCGCAATGGCAACCATCAACCAGGTTATCGATCAGGAAACCGCACAGCTGGTTGCTGAAGAGATGGGCCACAAAGTTATCCTGCGTCGTGAAAACGAGCTGGAAGAGGCGGTAATGAGCGACCGTGACACGGGGGCTGCGGCTGAACCGCGCGCGCCGGTTGTGACCATCATGGGTCACGTTGACCACGGTAAAACCTCTCTGCTGGACTACATTCGTTCAACGAAAGTGGCCTCTGGCGAAGCGGGCGGCATTACCCAGCACATTGGTGCATACCACGTTGAAACTGAAAACGGCATGATCACCTTCCTGGACACCCCGGGGCACGCCGCGTTTACTTCAATGCGTGCACGTGGTGCGCAGGCAACGGACATCGTAGTCCTGGTTGTTGCTGCCGACGACGGCGTGATGCCGCAGACCATCGAAGCAATCCAGCACGCGAAAGCGGCGCAGGTACCGGTGGTGGTTGCAGTGAACAAGATCGATAAACCAGAAGCCGATCCGGATCGTGTTAAGAACGAACTCTCCCAGTATGGCATCCTGCCGGAAGAGTGGGGCGGTGAAAGCCAGTTCGTACACGTATCTGCGAAAGCGGGTACCGGTATCGATGAACTGCTGGACGCTATCCTGCTGCAGGCGGAAGTTCTGGAGCTAAAAGCGGTACGTAAAGGTATGGCGAGCGGTGCGGTTATCGAATCCTTCCTCGATAAAGGTCGTGGTCCGGTTGCTACCGTTCTGGTACGTGAAGGTACTCTGCACAAGGGCGATATCGTTCTGTGTGGCTTCGAATACGGTCGTGTTCGTGCGATGCGTAACGAACTGGGTCAGGAAGTGCTGGAAGCGGGTCCGTCCATTCCGGTGGAAATCCTCGGCCTGTCCGGCGTTCCGGCTGCGGGTGATGAAGTTACCGTTGTACGTGACGAGAAGAAAGCGCGTGAAGTTGCACTCTATCGTCAGGGTAAATTCCGCGAAGTTAAACTGGCGCGTCAGCAAAAATCTAAACTCGAGAACATGTTTGCCAACATGACCGAAGGCGAAGTTCACGAAGTGAATATCGTCCTGAAGGCAGACGTACAGGGTTCTGTGGAAGCGATCTCCGACTCCTTGCTGAAACTGTCTACTGACGAAGTTAAAGTGAAGATCATCGGTTCTGGCGTAGGGGGTATCACCGAAACCGACGCCACCCTGGCTGCGGCGTCCAACGCCATCCTGGTTGGCTTCAACGTACGTGCTGATGCCTCTGCACGTAAAGTGATTGAAGCGGAAAGCCTGGATCTGCGTTACTACTCCGTCATCTATAACCTGATTGACGAAGTGAAAGCGGCGATGAGCGGTATGCTGTCTCCGGAACTGAAACAGCAGATTATCGGTCTGGCGGAAGTTCGTGACGTGTTCAAATCACCGAAATTTGGTGCCATCGCAGGCTGTATGGTTACCGAAGGTGTGGTTAAACGTCACAACCCGATCCGCGTTCTGCGTGACAACGTGGTTATCTACGAAGGCGAGCTGGAGTCCCTGCGCCGCTTCAAAGATGACGTTAACGAAGTCCGTAACGGTATGGAATGTGGTATCGGCGTTAAGAACTACAACGACGTCCGCACTGGCGATGTGATCGAAGTATTCGAAATCATCGAGATCCAACGTACCATCGCTTAAGGTTTTTAGGGTTCCATGCGGGATAAGGCGTTTACGCCGCATCCTGCATGGACTGCCTGATGCGACGCTGGCGCGTCTTATCAGGCCAACGTGAACAGCCCTTCCACCTGAAATTAATTTTAAAAAGGGGCTAACAGCCCCTTTTTTGTCAGGAGAATTTATTATGGCGAAAGAATTTGGTCGCCCGCAGCGCGTAGCGCAGGAAATGCAAAAAGAGATCGCTCTCATCCTGCAGCGTGAAATTAAAGATCCTCGCCTGGGCATGATGACCACCGTTTCCGGTGTCGAAATGTCTCGCGACCTGGCGTATGCCAAAGTATATGTGACGTTCCTCAACGACAAAGATGAAGACGCGGTTAAAGCGGGCATCAAAGCGTTGCAAGAAGCTTCTGGTTTCATCCGCAGCCTGCTGGGGAAAGCGATGCGCCTGCGTATCGTGCCGGAACTGACCTTCTTCTACGACAACTCTCTGGTTGAAGGGATGCGCATGTCAAACCTGGTGATCAGCGTGGTCAAACATGACGAAGAACGTCGTGTTAACCCGGACGACAGCAAGGAGGACTAATGAGTCGTCCTCGTCGTCGCGGTCGCGACATTAACGGCGTTTTGTTGCTGGATAAACCGCAGGGTATGTCCAGCAATGATGCGCTGCAAAAAGTGAAACGGATTTATAACGCCAACCGTGCCGGGCATACCGGTGCGCTGGACCCGCTGGCAACTGGCATGTTGCCAATTTGCCTCGGGGAAGCGACGAAGTTTTCCCAGTATCTGCTGGACTCCGACAAACGCTATCGGGTCATTGCGCGTCTTGGACAGCGTACCGATACTTCTGATGCCGACGGACAAATCGTTGAAGAACGTCCGGTAACCTTTAGCGCAGAGCAACTGGCGGCGGCGCTGGATACTTTCCGTGGCGATATCGAACAGATCCCTTCGATGTATTCAGCACTGAAATATCAGGGTAAAAAACTGTACGAATATGCGCGTCAGGGCATTGAAGTACCGCGTGAAGCGCGCCCGATTACCGTTTATGAATTGCTGTTTATTCGCCACGAAGGCAATGAGCTGGAGCTGGAAATTCACTGCTCAAAAGGCACTTATATCCGCACCATCATTGATGACCTGGGTGAAAAACTCGGTTGTGGCGCGCATGTTATTTACCTGCGTCGTCTGGCGGTAAGTAAATATCCGGTTGAACGGATGGTGACCCTGGAACATCTGCGTGAACTGGTCGAACAAGCCGAACAGCAGGATATTCCGGCTGCGGAGTTACTTGATCCATTACTGATGCCAATGGACAGTCCAGCTTCGGACTACCCGGTGGTGAATCTTCCGTTAACGTCTTCTGTTTACTTCAAAAATGGTAACCCAGTTCGTACATCCGGTGCGCCGCTGGAAGGACTGGTTCGCGTTACAGAAGGTGAGAACGGCAAATTTATCGGTATGGGCGAAATTGACGATGAAGGCCGCGTTGCGCCTCGTCGCCTGGTGGTTGAATACCCGGCGTAATGTTAACCGTCTTGCGATAACAGGTCGCTACGAGTAGAATACTGCCGCTTAACGTCGCGTAAATTGTTTAACACTTTGCGTAACGTACACTGGGATCGCTGAATTAGAGATCGGCGTCCTTTCATTCTATATACTTTGGAGTTTTAAAATGTCTCTAAGTACTGAAGCAACAGCTAAAATCGTTTCTGAGTTTGGTCGTGACGCAAACGACACCGGTTCTACCGAAGTTCAGGTAGCACTGCTGACTGCACAGATCAACCACCTGCAGGGCCACTTTGCAGAGCACAAAAAAGATCACCACAGCCGTCGTGGTCTGCTGCGCATGGTTTCTCAGCGTCGTAAACTGCTCGACTACCTGAAACGTAAAGACGTAGCACGTTACACCCAGCTCATCGAGCGCCTGGGTCTGCGTCGCTAATTCTTGCGAGTTTCAGAAAAGGGGGCCTGAGTGGCCCCTTTTTTCAAGCTGACGGCAGCAATTCACTGGAAACTAATGTATTGTTGCTATGAATGATCTTCCGTTGCAGAGGTTCGCGCGGCTAATGAGAGGCTTTACCCACATAGAGCTGGGTTAGGGTTGTCATTAGTCGCGAGGATGCGCAGAAGATCGGGTATTAACACCAGTGCCGTAAGGTACTGTCTAAGAAAGAGAAAGGATATTACATTGCTTAATCCGATCGTTCGTAAATTCCAGTACGGCCAACACACCGTGACTCTGGAAACCGGCATGATGGCTCGTCAGGCTACTGCCGCTGTTATGGTTAGCATGGATGACACCGCGGTATTCGTTACCGTTGTTGGCCAGAAAAAAGCCAAACCAGGTCAGGACTTCTTCCCACTGACCGTTAACTATCAGGAGCGTACTTACGCTGCTGGTCGTATCCCGGGTAGCTTCTTCCGTCGTGAAGGCCGCCCAAGCGAAGGCGAAACCCTGATCGCGCGTCTGATTGACCGCCCGATTCGCCCGCTGTTCCCGGAAGGCTTCGTCAACGAAGTTCAGGTTATCGCCACCGTGGTTTCTGTTAACCCGCAAGTTAATCCGGATATCGTCGCGATGATTGGTGCTTCCGCAGCACTGTCTCTGTCTGGTATTCCGTTCAATGGTCCGATTGGTGCTGCCCGCGTAGGTTACATCAATGACCAGTACGTACTGAACCCGACTCAGGACGAGCTGAAAGAGAGCAAACTGGATCTGGTTGTTGCTGGTACTGAAGCCGCTGTACTGATGGTTGAATCTGAAGCTGAATTGCTGAGCGAAGACCAGATGCTGGGCGCAGTAGTGTTCGGTCATGAACAACAGCAGGTTGTTATTCAGAACATCAATGAACTGGTGAAAGAAGCCGGTAAACCACGTTGGGACTGGCAGCCGGAGCCGGTAAACGAAGCGCTGAACGCGCGCGTTGCTGCACTGGCTGAAGCTCGTCTGAGTGATGCTTACCGCATCACCGACAAACAAGAGCGTTATGCGCAGGTTGATGTCATCAAATCTGAAACCATCGCGACGCTGCTTGCTGAAGACGAAACCCTGGACGAAAACGAACTGGGTGAAATTCTGCACGCTATCGAGAAAAACGTTGTTCGTAGCCGCGTACTGGCAGGCGAACCGCGTATCGACGGTCGTGAAAAAGATATGATTCGTGGTCTGGATGTGCGTACTGGCGTGCTGCCGCGTACTCACGGTTCTGCGCTGTTCACCCGTGGTGAAACGCAGGCGCTGGTTACCGCAACGCTGGGTACTGCTCGTGACGCGCAGGTTCTTGATGAACTGATGGGCGAACGTACCGACACCTTCCTGTTCCACTACAACTTCCCTCCGTACTCCGTAGGCGAAACCGGCATGGTCGGTTCTCCGAAGCGTCGTGAAATTGGTCACGGTCGTCTGGCGAAGCGCGGCGTGCTGGCAGTCATGCCGGATATGGACAAATTCCCGTACACCGTACGTGTTGTGTCTGAAATCACTGAATCCAACGGTTCCTCTTCTATGGCTTCCGTGTGCGGCGCGTCTCTGGCGCTGATGGACGCAGGTGTGCCGATCAAAGCTGCCGTTGCGGGTATCGCAATGGGTCTGGTGAAAGAAGGCGACAACTACGTTGTACTGTCTGACATTTTGGGCGACGAAGATCACCTGGGCGATATGGACTTCAAAGTTGCGGGTTCCCGCGACGGTATCTCTGCATTGCAGATGGATATCAAAATTGAAGGTATCACCAAAGAGATCATGCAGGTTGCGCTGAACCAGGCTAAAGGTGCGCGTCTGCATATCCTGGGCGTAATGGAACAGGCGATCAACGCGCCGCGTGGCGATATCTCTGAGTTCGCACCGCGTATCCATACCATCAAGATCAACCCGGACAAGATCAAAGACGTTATCGGTAAAGGCGGTTCTGTTATCCGTGCCCTGACCGAAGAAACTGGCACCACCATCGAAATCGAAGATGACGGTACTGTGAAGATCGCAGCGACCGACGGCGAGAAAGCGAAACACGCTATTCGTCGTATCGAAGAGATCACTGCAGAAATCGAAGTGGGCCGCGTCTACACTGGTAAAGTGACCCGTATCGTTGACTTTGGCGCATTTGTTGCCATCGGCGGCGGTAAAGAAGGTCTGGTACACATCTCTCAAATCGCTGACAAACGCGTTGAGAAAGTGACCGATTACCTGCAGATGGGTCAGGAAGTACCGGTGAAAGTTCTGGAAGTTGATCGCCAGGGCCGTATCCGTCTGAGCATTAAAGAAGCGACTGAGCAGTCTCAACCTGCTGCAGCACCGGAAGCTCCGGCTGCTGAACAGGGCGAGTAAGGTTGCCATTTGCCCTCCGCTGCGGCGGGGGGCTTTTAACCGGGCAGGACGCCTTGTTAGCAACCGGGAACAGGACGTTCATTCAACCGTGGTCTTCGGGAGTGGGAAATGAAGCCTTTTTTGCGCTGGTGTTTCGTTGCGACAGCACTTACGCTTGCAGGATGCAGTAATACTTCCTGGCGTAAAAGTGAAGTCCTCGCGGTACCATTGCAACCGACTTTACAGCAGGAAGTGATTCTGGCACGTATGGAACAAATCCTTGCCAGTCGGGCTTTAACCGATGACGAACGCGCACAGCTTTTATATGAGCGCGGAGTGTTGTATGATAGTCTCGGTCTGAGGGCATTAGCGCGTAACGATTTTTCGCAAGCGCTGGCAATCCGACCGGATATGCCTGAAGTATTCAATTACTTAGGCATATATTTAACGCAGGCAGGCAATTTTGATGCTGCCTATGAAGCGTTTGATTCTGTACTTGAGCTTGATCCAACTTACAACTACGCGCACTTGAATCGCGGGATCGCATTATATTACGGCGGTCGTGACAAGTTAGCGCAAGATGATCTGCTGGCGTTTTATCAAGACGATCCCAATGATCCTTTCCGTAGTCTGTGGCTTTATCTCGCCGAGCAGAAGCTCGATGAGAAGCAGGCTAAAGAAGTGTTGAAACAGCACTTCGAAAAATCGGATAAGGAACAGTGGGGATGGAACATTGTCGAGTTCTACCTGGGCAACATTAGCGAACAAACGTTAATGGAAAGGCTCAAGGCGGACGCAACGGATAACACCTCGCTCGCTGAGCATCTCAGTGAAACCAACTTCTATTTAGGTAAGTACTACCTAAGTCTGGGGGATTTGGACAGCGCCACGGCACTGTTCAAACTGGCGGTTGCCAACAACGTTCATAACTTTGTTGAGCACCGATACGCATTGTTGGAATTATCGCTCCTGGGCCAGGACCAAGATGACCTGGCAGAATCGGACCAGCAATAGCTGACGTACACATCAGCCCGTAATCTTTTTTGATTGCCATCACCTTAACGGGTGAGGGCGTTGTTGTTCGTTAATACACCTACTTTGAGCCGGTTCACACTTTTCAATGAAAATTGCTGATCAATTTCATGATGAGTTATGTAGACTGGCCGCCATTAATTTTGAGGCACACGTACTACATGGCTGAATTCGAAACCACTTTTGCAGATCTGGGCCTGAAGGCTCCTATCCTTGAAGCCCTTAACGATCTGGGTTACGAAAAACCATCTCCAATTCAGGCAGAGTGTATTCCACATCTGCTGAATGGCCGCGACGTTCTGGGTATGGCCCAGACGGGGAGCGGAAAAACTGCAGCATTCTCTTTACCTCTGTTGCAGAATCTTGATCCTGAGCTGAAAGCACCACAGATTCTGGTGCTGGCACCGACCCGCGAACTGGCGGTACAGGTTGCTGAAGCAATGACGGATTTCTCTAAACACATGCGCGGCGTAAATGTGGTTGCTCTGTACGGCGGCCAGCGTTATGACGTGCAATTACGCGCCCTGCGTCAGGGGCCGCAGATCGTTGTCGGTACTCCGGGCCGTCTGCTGGACCACCTGAAACGTGGCACTCTGGACCTCTCTAAACTGAGCGGTCTGGTTCTGGATGAAGCTGACGAAATGCTGCGCATGGGCTTCATCGAAGACGTTGAAACCATTATGGCGCAGATCCCGGAAGGTCATCAGACCGCTCTGTTCTCTGCAACCATGCCGGAAGCGATTCGTCGCATTACCCGCCGCTTTATGAAAGAGCCGCAGGAAGTGCGCATTCAGTCCAGCGTGACTACCCGTCCTGACATCAGCCAGAGCTACTGGACTGTCTGGGGTATGCGTAAAAACGAAGCACTGGTACGTTTCCTGGAAGCGGAAGATTTTGATGCGGCGATTATCTTCGTTCGTACCAAAAATGCGACTCTGGAAGTGGCTGAAGCTCTTGAGCGTAACGGCTACAACAGTGCCGCGCTGAACGGTGACATGAACCAGGCGCTGCGTGAGCAGACACTGGAACGCCTGAAAGATGGTCGTCTGGACATCCTGATTGCGACCGACGTTGCAGCCCGTGGCCTGGACGTTGAGCGTATCAGCCTGGTGGTTAACTACGATATCCCGATGGATTCTGAGTCTTACGTTCACCGTATCGGTCGTACCGGTCGTGCGGGTCGTGCTGGCCGCGCGCTGCTGTTCGTTGAGAACCGCGAGCGTCGTCTGCTGCGCAACATTGAACGTACTATGAAGCTGACTATTCCGGAAGTAGAACTGCCGAACGCAGAACTGCTGGGCAAACGCCGTCTGGAAAAATTCGCCGCTAAAGTACAGCAGCAGCTGGAAAGCAGCGATCTGGATCAATACCGCGCACTGCTGAGCAAAATTCAGCCGACTGCAGAAGGTGAAGAGCAGGATCTCGAAACTCTGGCTGCGGCACTGCTGAAAATGGCACAGGGTGAACGTACTCTGATTGTTCCGCCAGATGCGCCGATGCGTCCGAAACGTGAATTCCGTGACCGTGATGACCGTGGTCCGCGCGATCGTAACGACCGTGGCCCACGTGGCGACCGTGAAGATCGTCCGCGTCGTGAACGTCGTGATGTTGGTGACATGCAGCTTTACCGCATTGAAGTGGGCCGCGATGATGGTGTTGAAGTTCGTCATATCGTTGGCGCGATTGCTAACGAAGGCGACATCAGCAGCCGTTACATCGGTAACATTAAGCTGTTTGCTTCTCACTCCACTATCGAACTGCCGAAAGGTATGCCGGGTGAAGTACTGCAACACTTTACGCGTACTCGCATTCTGAACAAGCCGATGAATATGCAGTTGCTGGGCGATGCGCAGCCGCATACTGGCGGTGAGCGTCGTGGCGGTGGTCGTGGTTTCGGTGGCGAGCGTCGTGAAGGCGGTCGTAACTTCAGCGGTGAACGCCGTGAAGGTGGTCGTGGTGATGGTCGTCGTTTTAGCGGCGAACGTCGTGAAGGCCGCGCACCGCGTCGTGATGACTCTACCGGTCGTCGTCGTTTCGGTGGCGATGCGTAATCATCGCTGAACAGCGAACACAGTCTGTAAAATAATATATACAGCCCCGATTTGAACCATCGGGGCTTTTTTTCTGTCTTTTGTACTCGTGTACTGGTACAGTGCAATACATAACAACGCAGTCGCACTATTTT
Organism: uncultured Escherichia sp.; assembly: GCF_948475835.1. Taxonomy (NCBI): domain Bacteria; kingdom Pseudomonadati; phylum Pseudomonadota; class Gammaproteobacteria; order Enterobacterales; family Enterobacteriaceae; genus Escherichia; species uncultured Escherichia sp. Next base: position 110,134 of record NZ_CAOLGM010000001.1, read on the forward strand.
TCACTGGAGAGAAGCCCTCATGGCAACACTAACCACCACCCAAACGTCACCGTCGCTGCTTGGCGGCGTGGTGATTATCGGCGGCACCATTATTGGCGCAGGGATGTTTTCTCTGCCAGTGGTCATGTCCGGGGCGTGGTTCTTCTGGTCAATGGCGGCGCTGATCTTCACCTGGTTCTGTATGCTGCATTCCGGCTTGATGATTCTGGAAGCTAACCTGAATTACCGAATCGGTTCGAGTTTTGACACTATCACCAAAGATTTGCTGGGCAAAGGCTGGAACGTGGTCAACGGTATTTCCATTGCCTTTGTGCTCTATATCCTGACCTATGCCTATATTTCTGCCAGTGGTTCAATTCTGCATCACACCTTCGCAGAGATGTCGCTAAACGTCCCGGCACGGGCGGCGGGTTTTGGTTTTGCACTGCTGGTAGCGTTTGTGGTGTGGTTGAGTACTAAGGCCGTCAGCCGCATGACGGCGATTGTGCTGGGGGCGAAAGCCATTACCTTCTTCCTCACCTTTGGCAGCCTGTTGGGGCATGTGCAGCCTGCGACATTGTTCAACGTTGCAGAAAGCAATGCATCTTATGCGCCGTATCTGCTGATGACATTGCCGTTCTGCCTGGCGTCGTTTGGTTATCACGGTAACGTGCCAAGCCTGATGAAGTATTACGGCAAAGATCCGAAAACCATCGTGAAATGCCTGGTGTACGGTACGCTGATGGCACTGGCGCTGTATACCATCTGGTTGCTGGCGACGATGGGTAACATCCCGCGTCCGGAGTTTATCGGTATTGCAGAGAAGGGCGGTAATATTGATGTGCTGGTACAGGCATTAAGCGGCGTGCTGAACAGCCGTAGCCTGGACCTTCTGCTGGTCGTGTTCTCAAACTTTGCGGTAGCGAGTTCGTTCCTTGGCGTAACGCTGGGTTTGTTTGACTATCTGGCAGATCTGTTTGGTTTCGATGACTCAGCCCTGGGGCGCTTGAAAACGGCATTGCTGACCTTTGCCCCGCCTGTTGTGGGTGGTCTACTGTTCCCGAACGGATTCCTGTACGCCATTGGTTATGCTGGTTTAGCAGCTACCATCTGGGCGGCAATTGTTCCGGCGCTGTTAGCCCGCGCATCGCGTAAACGCTTTGGCAGCCCGAAATTCCGCGTCTGGGGCGGCAAGCCGATGATTACGCTGATTCTGGTGTTTGGCGTTGGCAACGCACTGGTCCATATTTTATCGAGCTTTAATTTACTGCCGGTGTATCAGTAATCAGCGGTGCCTTATCCGACATTTCTGCTGCCTACACAATGCCTGATGCGCTTCGCTTATCAGGCCTTGTATTATCCCTCCAGTGCAGAGAAAATCGGCCAGTTTTCTCTGCCTGCAGTCCGCATGCCGTATCGGGCCTTGGGTTCTAACCTGTTGCGTAGATTTATGCAGCGGACTGCCTTTCTCCCAAAGTGATAAACCGGACAGTATCATGGACCGGTTTTCCCGGTAATCCGTATTTGCAAGGTTGGTTTCACTATGGAACATGAACTTCATTATATCGGTATCGACACCGCTAAAGAGAAACTGGATGTCGATGTGTTGCGTCCTGATGGTCGTCATCGCACCAAAAAATTCGCTAACACCACTAAAGGGCACGATGAGCTGGTGAGCTGGCTGAAAGGTCACAAGATTGACCATGCGCATATCTGCATCGAAGCGACCGGCACCTATATGGAACCTGTCGCTGAGTGCCTTTACGATGCTGGCTACATAGTGTCAGTCATTAATCCTGCGCTGGGTAAAGCTTTCGCTCAGAGTGAAGGACTGCGTAACAAGACTGATACCGTGGATGCGCGCATGCTGGCAGAGTTCTGTCGTCAGAAGCGCCCTGCAGCCTGGGAAGCGCCTCACCCG